>JAUVDV010000007.1 GCA_030595125.1 Deltaproteobacteria bacterium | reverse complement strand
ATTCGAGGACACCGCGAGCAGCCACCCGTCACCCTGTGAGGGCCGGATCCCCGCCATCTCGAGACCGAAGCCGTCCAGATCGTCGACGCCGGTGGCGTCGCTCGCTATGTGAACTATCTCCTTGTCCTGCTCGCAAACGATGGTTACCTGACCCGCCATCGGCTCGCCGATCGCGACGCATCCCGTATAGAGCCCGTCATTATCCCAGGAGGGCAGGCCCACAAGGGACGACCCGCTGCCCATGCTCTCTGCCTCGATCTTATTGTCGCTCAGGTATTCGTTGTACGGATCTTCGACATCTACAAGCTTTCCGTCGGCGGAGAGTCTGTAGAAAAGTGTCGGATAGCCGGTACCCGCGGATACGGCAACGAGATCCGCGCTCGATTCGCCCTGGTGAAAGAAGGTGGGCGCCATCTCTGAGCCGAACATGACGGACGGGTACCCCTCGGGTCGTTGGATCACGTGCAGCGGCGCGTTATCCTCGTATCCGAAGAAGTCCAGGGACGAACAACCTCCCACGAAAATTGACACGGTGAGAATCAGGGGTATGGCGTTTCGCATCTTGATACTCCTTTAAAAAACCACCGCCAGCCCCAGACCGGCCGCGTCGGGGGTAAGAAGCGGGGCTACCAGAATTCTCGGACCCGCTGTGTGCGTTGCTTGCGACGGCTCGACGTCGTCGGAGTCGTCGGCGCCCTGCTCTTTCGCTGTCTTTCCCGGGAGGTCCGGGTTTTCGGTCAGATCCTTGGGATCGTACAGCTTGCCTTCCGATGGAGGCAGAGGATCCCGAAGGAAGTAGTAGATACACATTCCGGTCACTATTGCGCCCACGCCGAACGCGATGTCCGCGCCGAGCGCCCAGAGGAAACCGTGCAAGATTCTCGGATCGTCGTCGGCAAGGCGCCCCCTATTTCGATCGAAATCAAGTTCGTCATCGATCTTGAGGGCCATCCCTCCGGCGATACCGCCACCGGTAAAGAGGGCCACCGCGAACCCCATGGATACCCACGCTGATGTCCGGCTCGGTTTGGGGTTGAGCCTCACGAGCACCTTGGTTGTCTGACCGCAGGATATCTCCACGTCTGTCTCGTAGTCCTTCATGCCCTCCGCGGTCACCTTGAGCTTGTGCTGCCCTGGGGTCGTCACCTCCTCTACCGGCGCGGCTCCGAAGAACTTCCCGTCGAGGTAAACACTTGAGCCGGAAACATTGGCCTTGACGTGCAGGACGCCCACCTGCAGGCGCTCCATGGTCAAGACGATCTCCTGCTTGTCACCGATATTGATCTCCACCTCGGTCTCGATGGTCTCGTAGCCTGGTTTTTCCACCCAGATATTGTGTTTTCCGCTCGGAAGCACGTTGCCCCACGGCGTGGTGCCCATCGAGCCCATCTCCTTGTCGTCAACGTACACCCGCGCGCCAGGCACGTCGGTCTTGATGTGGAGGAAACCGAGAAAGGCTCCCTGACTCATCTCGACGACCACGATGTAGACCTGACCCGGAGTGACGTTGATATCGGTCTGTACCGTCCGGTAGTCCGGGTGGCTGGCCTCCACCGTGTAGGTGCCCCTGATCACTGTGTGGGCGGCAGGACCCTCAAAAACCGAGACCTCGTTCCCCTCCTTGTCGAGTATTCTGATACTGGCGTTGTGGGGATTCGTTCGCACTGAAATCAGGGATTTCATCTCCGTTTCGATCGTGACTTCGGGTACTCCCGGAGAGGTCTCGCCCTCGAGGGTTTCAGTCGGTTGATCGGCCAGCAGCCCCCGGATTGTGATTTCCACCTCGGCCGCGTCGGGCGCATTGGGCTCCTCGTCGAGATAGCGCCGGTACATCTTTGCGGCGAGCTCGAAGTCCTGGCTCTTCTGCGCGGCGAGCCCCGCATTGTACAGGAACGCCGGGAACGGCGATGCCGCGTAGGCATCCACGAAATGCTTGTGCGCATCCTCGAAGCTCCCCTTTGCAAATGACTCCTGTCCCAGCTCCATGTGATGGCGGGCACGCTCGATGGGGTTATCCCGTGGCTGGGCAAATGACAGGCCGGTGTACGAAAGGAGGACCAGCGCCGCAATGGTCGCCACGCGAGCGATTTGATCGTTCTTCGTCATTGAGCGTCCTTGTGCGTCCCGTTCACAGAGCAACGATTGCCATGATAACGGGATGGCTATTCTCAAGGCTATAAATGTATCTGACTTGACCTGTCGGCACAATCCCGTCCAATTGATGTTCGCAATTGACGAACACATGATCTTCCACATACATCTGAGGTTCCATTTTCGTGATAAAATCTTGGCCTCGCTGATCGAGGCAAGAGGGGAAACAACGTTTCCAAGGAAGGGCAAGACCGAATGAGCTACGAAACCATCAAATACGAGGTGAAAGAAGGCATCGGCACCATCGCTATCAACCGTCCGGATGTGCTCAACGCGCTGAACATGCAGGTGCTGGCGGAAATGCTTGCAACCATCGTCACAGCCGCGTCGGATGCCGAGGTGAAGGTGTTGGTGATCACCGGCGAGGGAAGATCCTTCATCGCCGGCGCCGATATTGCCCAGATGGGTGAATTTGGAACACAGGACGGGCTCCAATTTGGGGATCTGGGCCACGCGATGTTGATGGCGTTGGAGACCATGGACAAGCCCGTCATCGCAGCGGTGAACGGGTTCGCGCTCGGTGGAGGCACCGAGGTGTCCCTGGGTTGCGACTTCATTTACGCCTCGACCAAGGCCAAGTTCGGCCAGCCAGAAGTCAGTCTGGGCATCATCCCCGGATTCGGCGGAACCCAGCGGCTCGCACGAACCGTGGGGATGAACAAGGCTCGGGAGCTCATCTACACCGGAGAGATCATCAACGCCCAGGAGGCCAAGCGCATCGGCCTGGTGGCCGAAGTGTTCGAACCCGACGAGCTGATGGACAAGGTCCGCGAAAAGGCGAACCTTCTCATGTCCAACGGCCCGCTCGCGATCGCGGCGGCCAAGCGCGTGATGAACAAGGGCGTAGATCTCCCGCTGGACTCGGCCCTGGAGCTTGAGAAGCAGGCGTTCAGCGCCCTGTTCGGTACCGAGGATCAGACCGAGGGAATGGCCGCGTTTGTTGCAAAGCGCAAGGCCGTTTTTACAAGAAAGTAGAGGCGCCGCATGAAGTTCGATTTTACCGAGGAACAGATCATGGTGCGGGACACAGCCCGTGATTTCGCCGTCCGTGAGCTGGACCCCATCGCGGCCAAACTCGACGAGGAATGCACCTACCCGGCCGACAAGATAGAGATGCTCGCAGAGATGGGCTTTCTGGGAGTGGCCATTCCCGAGGAGAACGGCGGCGGCGGAATGGACTACGTTTCGTACGTTTTGGCAATCGAGGAGATCTCCCGCGCCTGCGCGGGCACCGGCGTCATCATGAGCGTCAATAACTCCCTGGTCTGCCATCCCCTGTTCAAGTTCGGCACCGACGAGCAAAAGAAGGAGTTTCTGGAGCCGCTCGCGGCGGGCGAGAAGCTCGGCTGCTTCGGCCTTACGGAGCCGGGCGCCGGATCGGATGTCTCGTCAATGAAGACGTCGGCGGTGCTCGACGGCGACGAGTGGGTGCTGAACGGGGAGAAAAACTTCATCACCAACGCGCCCAACGCGCAGATCGCGATCATCTTCGGCAATACGGACAAGGGCGCGGGCAACAGGGGGATTACCGCGTTCGTGGTTCCCATGGATACAAAGGGCGTGAGCTGCGGTCCCAAGGAAGACAAGATGGGCATCCGCGCTTCCCACTCCAGCTCTATTTTCATGGAGGACGTGCGCATCCCCGCAAACTATCGGTTGGGAGAGCTGAACAAGGGGTTCAAGGTGGCCATGATCACCCTGGACGCGGGTCGTATCGGAATCGCCGCCCAGGCTCTGGGAATAGGGCGCGCGGCTCTCGAAGAAGCCATCGAGTTCGCAAAGGAGCGCCAGGCGTTCGGCGGCCCGATCTCAAAGCTCCAGGCTATTCAGTTCAAGCTGGCGGACATGGCCACGAGACTCGACGCGGCGCGCTTGCTCACCCTCAACGCGGCCTACCTCAAGGACGTCGGCAAGCCCTACTCCAAAGAATCCGCCATGTGCAAGTTGTACGCTGCGGAGGCGTCCACATTCATCTCGCACCAGGCGCTGCAGATCCACGGAGGCTACGGCTATACCAAGGAATACGGCGTGGAGCGCCATTATCGCGACTCGCGGATCACCGAGATCTACGAAGGCACCACCGAGATTCAACGAATAGTCGTCGCCGCCAGCCTTCTCAGATAAAGCCAGCCAGACGTCAAACGTTCGATGCTTGTCCACAGTATTCTTCGCACCGAATACCCGCGCAGATCCTGCGCGGGAGGCATCAAGCAAACAGGTTCCGTTTTCTCCAGCCCACGCAATTCATGCGCGGGACGTCTGGTGGGCTCCGAACATTTCCCGCGCGGGATCCGCGCGGGCTGGAGGATAGGGGTGCTCGGGTTCCCGGGGGATCCCGCGCAGGATCTGCGCGGGTATGCTTCGAAAAGGCGCCTGGTTTTATAAACAAAGCGCGGCGAACTGATGCTATTATCTCCCAAACAGATGGAGGCGGGCCAAGATGATCGAGATAAAATATCTTCTACTGGGTCTGATGCTGCTCGTGCTGGTCTGTGGCGGGTGCGATGATGATGATGCCAACAAAGAATGTACCGCCGAGCACGAGGCAGCGTGTTGCGATGAACATGGTTTTGGAAATGACTCAGGAGACGGCGGAGTATGCTGGGTTGCAACCGACAAGACGGAACAGTATTGCGCTTGTTTGGAATCTGGCGGTTGCGAATGTCCCTTTGACTGAGGTCCCTTCGGACAGACGATCCGGTGACCTCGAGGTCCCACTTTGCCACTCCCGAGTGCCGATCCGTGCGGTAGCGACTCTCACTTTGCCGCTCGCGAGGCCGATCCGATGAGTCGTAACCGGCATCCTGGCGGTTTCGAACCTCTTTTTTCGCCTTTACGTCTCAAAATCGTTGCCGCTTGTGACAAAATGTCAAAAATAGTGTTGTTAGGCGTCCAGAAAGTGCTGTGAGTGGGCGCTCGCCTTATGGTTCGGTTCTTGCTAAACAAAAGGTCATGACTTTCTTTACAAGAAAAATAGGGATATGCGCGGCGCTTCTGGTGCTGTTTCCCTTTGAGGTTGCGGCCATCACGCTGGAGGCCGTCGACAGGTCTGACAACAGCTGGGGATTTTCGTCCAGCGATTTCACCCACGCAAATCAGAACGACTACGAGTCAAACGTTTCGTTCAGCCTGACAGTGGATCTGGAGAGCCAGGACACAACCGGGAGGCAGCTGTATCTTTACAGGGGAACTACCTGCTGGGATGTTCCGGACGACTGCGAACTGCTCGTCGACGGCCAATCCACCGGAGATTTGATCTTCACCCTGGCAGCCCAGGAAATTTTCGGGGCCGACGCTGAAGATCATACGCTCGATCTATGGGTGGGGTTGCTCGAATTCGAGGGGCAGGCCGAAAATGATGATGGCTACACCGTTGACGGAATCTGGCCGCAATCCGCCCTCAGTATGTCCCTCGACTTGACCGGCCCTTCCGCCGCGCCCACGGGGGTATCGGCCTCGATCGGATCGGAAAACGTGCTGGTCAGCTGGACCGCCATCGAAAACGACGATGTCCACGGTTACCTGGTGGTCTACTGGGATGGAAACAGCAGTTACACGGACACCGACACGGACACCGACACGGACACCGACACGGACACCGATACTGATACCGACACGGACACCGATACTGATACCGACACGGACACCGATGCCGACGCCGGCATAAAAGAACTGGATTTCGATCCGGTGCCATGCGCCAATGGTGACGATGACGGCGGGACGGATGCGGAGACCTGCTCTGTCCCGGGCGGCCCCGTGGAAGGAAACCCCTACGATCCCTACGTCGTGACAGGAATTGAAGACGGCGCGAAGGATGCGGCGAGCATGCAGAGCGTCACCATTAACGGCCTGACCAACGGCGTTCCATACGAGATCGCTGTCGTGGCGCTCGACGATCACGCAAACCCGTCCGTTTTTTCACAAGTAGTGTGTGTCAATCCCGAGGAGACAACTAATTTCTTCGATGACTACGCAGCCGCCGGCGGATCGGGCGGCAGCAAGTTCTGCTTCATCGCCACGGCAACCTTCGGGTCGTACGATGCCCCGGTGGTGCGCGTTCTGCGCAAATTCAGAAACGAATTCATCGAGGAGCTGCCCGGCGGTTCCGTCTTTATTGCAGGATATTATGCCGCTGGTCCCGCGATGGCTGCTGTTGTGGAGGCGCACGAGGTAGTTCGCTCGGCGCTGGCCCGGTTGCTGTTCCTCCTCGCCGGATTTGCGATGCTACTAATGTGGATCGGTCCCGTCGGGTTCGGCGCCTGTCTGGGGAGCGGTGTCCTGACCGGGTTGGTGGTCGGCGTGGTGTTGCCGCGTTATCGGAGGGCAAGATGAGAAAGATCGCGGTTGCGGTTTTTGCGCTTTTTGTCCTCGCTCCGGCTGCGGCTGCGGGCTATGTGCCGTCTCCCCAATACGGCGCGTTCGAGATCAAGTTCGGGCCGTACAGGCCAAACGTGGACGAGGAGCCGGGTATACAGGCCAACCTGGTGGGAGACGAACCAGGACCCTATGAAAGTACCTTTGGTGGAAAAGACAACATGTTCCTCACCACCCTGGAACTCGACTGGCAATTCCTGAGGGTCCCCGGAGTCAGCTTCGGCGTGGGTGGATCCTTCGGGTTCATGCAGGAATACGCCCGCGCGCTAACTGTGGATACAGGCCAGGAGTCATCCGACTACACGGTGCTCAACGTCATGCCGTTTGCCGTGCTCGCCGTTATAAGGGTAGACGTCTTCGCCGATCATTTGAGGGTTCCGCTGGTGCCGTATTTCAAGGGCGGGTTCAACTGGTACCTGTGGTGGGTCCTGGGGGCGGGAGAGACCATCGAATCGGGCGGAACCATGGGCTGGCAGCTAAACCCGGGCCTCGCCTTTCGACTGGACAGCTTCGATCCCATGTCCGCGAGGACGTTCGACAACGAGGCTGGGGTCAATCACAGCTATATCTTCTTCGAGTTCCTCATCGCCGGGGTCGAAGGTTTCGGCAGGGACGGCTACATGTACCTGAGCCCAAACAACATGGGCTCAAGCACCTTCCAGATCGGCCTGGGCGTTGAGTTCTAGGGGCGGACTTGTCAAGTTACAAACTCACAGTGGAATATGACGGAAAGAGATTCTCCGGGTGGCAGCGCCAGCTGGGACAACGTACCGTGCAGGGTGTCCTGGAGGAGGCCCTGTCCACGATGCTGCGACAAGAGGTGAAGGTCCAGGGAGCCTCACGCACGGATGCCGGTGTCCATGCCATCGGCCAGGTGGCCGGCTTCGAATCGGAAGAGGATGTCGAGCCCGCGCGCCTGGTGCGAGGCCTTAGCGCGCTTTGCAGGCCGGACGTGGCCGTGGTTCATGCGAAGGTCATGCCCGACGGGTTCAACGCCCGATTCGACTCGACGGGAAAACACTACCGTTACCGGGTGCTCAACCGGCGCGCGCCCTCCGCGTTGAACGGCAATACGGCCTGGCACGTGCCGCAGGATCTGGATCTGGACAGAATGCGGGCCGCGGCAGACGATCTCGTCGGAACGCACGATTTCGCTGGCTTTCGGGCGGCGAATTGTGAACGGGAGACAACCGTGCGCACCCTCACCGAGGTGATCGTAAACCGTGAGGAGGAAGACGTGATCACCATCACCGTGAAGGGCACGGCCTTTCTCAAGTACATGGTGAGGATTATCGCGGGTACCCTGGTGGGGATAGGACTCGGCAAGCTGCCTCCCGATACCATCGGCCGGCTCTTCGAGACAGGCGATCGGGAGATCGCTGGCATGACCGCTCCCGCCCATGGACTGACCCTCATGGAAGTGTTCTACTAACCCCATACCGACTCTCGAAAAAAGGAGATACGCGCTGATGAGGCCGATCTACATCTTTTTAACGGTGGTTCTTGCGGCGACGGGATGCGACGAAGACGGTGTCGGAACTGATCCGGACGGAGGCACCGATACGAACCCGGTGGAGCCGTCGGAAAACTGGGACAGGGACATAGTAAAAACCGGGCTGGAAGTGGACATGGAGACCATGACCGGACGAGCGACCATCACGATGGGGCCGTCAGAGTCGGCAGGCGCGTCGTTTGATGTAGGTGGGCTGGAGATCGATTCGGTAGCGAGCGAGGAAGGTCCGCTGTTATTTGAAGTAATAGAGGGCAGGCTCGATATCGGACTGCCAATCGAAGAAGAAGAGTCGGTGCTGATCATCGAATACGAATTCTATACCCAGGCTGTCTTCGAGGGATACATGAGCGGGGGATCAACTCTCACCTGGCCCTATTACTGCGGAAACCTCTTTCCCTGTCACTCACACCCGAAGGACGGCACAGCATTTACTCTGGAGATAACAGGTGTGGAGGCGGGCAAAACTGCGGTGTACCCGGAGGCTATCGCCTTTGATTCGCCGTCGTACCAGCTGGCCTGGGCCATCGGCGACTATGTCCATGTTCCCCTGGGAACCAGCATCGAAGGTACCGAAATAGAGATGTGGGTTTTTGCCGGAAACGAGCAGGCGGCGGCGGACGGCGGTGAAGGACTGGTGGAGGCCTTCGGCTGGATGGAGCAAACCCTCGGTCCCTATTCTTACGGCGAAGTGGCCGGCGGGGTGCAGGTGGAATGGGGGGCAGGCGCGTTGGGGGGCATGGAGCACCATCCCCTCTGGCACCTGGCTTCCGGGGCCATGGGAGACAGGGACATACATGTTCACGAAGCAGCTCACGGCTGGTATGGCGACGGCATTCGACTGGCATGCTGGGAGGATCTGGTTCTCTCGGAGGGCACCGTGACATACCTGACCGCTCGCTCGCTCGGCCAGGCCGTGGGATCCGAAGCGGAGCAGAGTGTCTGGAACGATTACCAGTCGGAGTTGAATTACATTCTTTCCAGCAATGATTCCATCGTGTGGCCTGACTCGTGCAACGAGCTGGATGTTCTCGATGACGGAATTTTCACTCGGGCGGTGTATATCAAGGGCGCTTATTTTTACCGTGCCGTGGCACAGGCCGTGGGACCGGACGTGCTGGACGCAGTGCTCGGATCCTTTTTCGACGAGCACGCGGGTGAAGCTGCGACTATGCAGGAGATGCTGGATCTCATTCAGATAGAAACCGGATTCGACCCGGGGCCCCTTGCCGACGGATGGCTCAGGAGCCTGGGGAACCCGGACGCCTAGAATAGCGCGGAAACGATCAGCGGGATGAAGCTGTTCAATGACGTTGCCCCCACAAGAGCGCAACCGCAATCATCCCCTCTGCCGTCAGAGGCGTCGGGATCCTTAAGATCGTCGGGCACGTCTTCTGTGGGGGCGCCCCCTTGTGTGCAGTCCAGGGACTGATCGTCGTTGTCCCATCTTTGAATGACCTTGCCTCCGCCGACGAGCCATCCACGATGGCAGTCGATCATCGCCATGTCGAAGATTGTGGCCATTGAGGTCATCGGGGTCGCAAAAGCATCCTTGTAGCCCGGTTGAATCTCCCACGATGCCCCGCCGTCGGTGCTCAGAAAAAGACCCGTGGCACCGTCGGCTTCAAAGGTCGCCGAGGTGCACACAGCCACCCCGACCTCCCTGCCGAAAAACTCCACATGGGAACACCCGGCAGGAACCAACGAGGCGCCCATGGCAATTCCGAAAACCTCGCCTTCCGGAAAGTCAGGCACCGAGACAAAATCCCATGTTTCACCGCCGTCCGAGGTCTTTCCGAGGGCCGCGCCTCCCTCGGTGCTCGTGGAGGCAGATGCCCAACCCTCAAGCGGGTTCACGAACGAAACGTCGGTGAGCTCGTATTCCAGGTTCGAGGCCATGGTATCGAAACTCGATCCTCCATCGTCGGAGTACAACACAAACCCGTCACCACCCGCGTGCCCCGGGGTGGGGTCTTCCCAGTCATCTCCCTCGGTGGGCTCCTCACTCGGTGCCCCGCCCACAAGCCAGATGTTCTCTCCAATGACAGCCCCCGCCGTGAATGAACCTCCGCCCGGAGGCGGAACTTCTTCCTTGTCCCATGTGGAACCCTGGTCCAGGGAGATGGCAATGAGCCCGCTCAAACCCACGATCAGTACGGTCTGGCCATTTGGGGAAACAACGATGTCCGCAACGAACTCGGAATCCGTCAGCGTACCGCCTCCGAGCGTCGCCTCCGGTATTTCCACCCAGGATACGCCTCCGTCGGTAGTCTGCCACACCTTTCCCAATATTCCGCCCATGAACCCGATGCTGTCGTCGACCATGGCCAGAGCGCCGGCATAGCCGCTGAAACCACCTTCGGTCCAGTTGTCACCGGTGTCTGTGCGGGCAAAGAGCACCTGTGGGCTTGAGCCGGTGTTGACCCAGCCCGCCGCGCAGGCGACCGACGCTCCGGGGGCCGCGCCTGCGGCCAGGTAGATGGAGTTGGAGTCACCGTTGCCCATCTGGTTTACCCAGCTCGCGCCGGCGTCACTGAGAACCGCCGTGGTGAACATGAGTTGAAAAAAAACTAGTATCAGAAGACGCATGCGCATGAAGGTTCCCTTTGTTCCTTTGAATACATGGACAGTAGTGGATTCTACTCCTCCAAAAAGATGTCCATCAACGAACACATCGCGGGGCAGAAAAAAGGGCCGCCGACTTTCGCCGGCGACCCAGTCTGTTGAAGAGCTCGTAAGCCGAGTTCTGTTCCCCTGATCGGTCACCCGAACCTAAGGGCGGCGATCATTCATCTAGGACGGTCGTTACCGACTACCTCATGCGGCCCACCCGGGAGACTTCGGACGGGCAATCCGTGCCGCCAAAGACGGCTGCTCCCTGTTTGGCCTTGCTTCAGGTGGGGTTTGCCTTCGCGAGCCCCGTTACCGGGACCCCGGTGCGCTCTTACCGCACCATTTCACCCTTACCCTCGGCCTCGCGGCCCAAGGCGGTATATTTTCTGTGGCACTTTCCTCGGGGTCACCCCCACCGGTCGTTACCCGGCACCTTGCCCTGCGAAGCTCGGACTTTCCTCCCGCAAACGACACCGAAATGTCGGCTTTGCCGGCGATCACCTGAGCCGCTTCAACAGTAAAAAAAACCTCAGTCCTGCTTTTCTGCGCCGGACTCTGGATCTTCCACTTTATTGTATACCAGGATTCGAAAACAGTTGGGACAGGTGAAGATCTTGTTCCCTCGCTGAAGGAGGTTGTACATCTGAGGCTGAAGACCAATGTTGCACCCGGTGCAGCTACCCTCCACAACCGGCACGAGCGCCAGGCCCAGGCGCTTGTGAATCCGCTCGTACTGGCGCAGGAGCTTGTCGGGAACCCGGCTCGAAAGTTGTGCGCGGCGTTCTTCTGTATTGCCGATGGCCGACTCCATCTCGTTCATACGCGCGTTGCCTTCTTCTTCGGTGGCCTTCAGGTGCTTCTCGAGTTCGGCGAACTCCACCGTATGCTCTTCGATAGCTTTCCTGTATTGCTCGATGGCCTCCATGACATCCAGGGTTTCTTTCTCCCGCTCCTGGATGTTCTTTCGGATGGTGTCGATCTCACGCTGGGCCGCCTTGTTTTCCTTTTCGTTTCGAGCGAGTTGCAATTTGGCCTTGCTCTTGCTGAGAAGATCGCTCTGAAGTTCGACGGCCTTCTCGCGATCCTGTCGCCATTCCTCAGATTCCCGCAAACGCTCGCGTTCACGCTCTAGGATCTCTCCTATGTGAGAAACGTTCTGGCGTGTCTCCTCGACTGCCAGCGGTATTGCGTTGAGCTCGTTTCGAAGTTCAAGGATATCAAGGTCGAGTTTTTGTAGTTCTTCGAGGGCAGCCAGTTCTTCTTGCAACTTTGATTCCTCGTCCGCTCAAACCGTGCCGACCAGCCGGTACGGCGACATAATTAACATCTGGTGGGCCCGTCCGGAATCGAACCGGAAACCGCCCGGTTATGAGCCGGGGGCTCTAACCTAGTTGAGCTACAGGCCCGGCTAGCGGCGGCATTATAATACGTGTTTTTTTCGATGCAAGAGGATTCCCATTCTGTTATCCCCGGCAGGCGAGATTGGTAAAATGGCTTTTTTCTCCAGGAGAAGACAAAGGACGGCAATATGAAAATCGGCATCGTCGGTTTTGCGGGATCCGGAAAGACGACACTCTTCAATGCGTTGACGGGCCAGAGCGCCCCGACCGGCTACGGTGGAGGAAAGGTCAACCTGGGTACCATCAAGGTTCCGGATCGGCGAGTTGATCGACTGGCACAGATCGATCAGCCCAAAAAGATCACGTATGCGGAGATGGTGTTCGCGGATGTCCCCGGTGGAAGAGGAACGGACAATCTGGATCCGCAAACCCTCGGTCGCATCAGGGAGATGGACGCTCTGGTCCAGGTCGTTCGTGGATTTCACGACGGCTCGACCGCGCCTTCTCCGATCGAGGAAATCAAATCTTTCGAGGAGGAACTGATCATCTCCGATATGCAGGTGGCCGAGAAAAGGGCAGAGCGCCTGGCGAAGGACCGCACCGATCCCAGGCAGCTCGCCTTGCTGGAGCGTTGCCTGGAGCGGCTAGGCGAAGAGTTGCCACTGAGGGGGATTCAGCTGTCCAGCGACGATGCACACTCTCTGTCCGGGTTTGCATTTATCACCCTGAAGCCCATGATGATTGTTCTCAACCGACCCGAGAACGAGGCGTCGGCACAGATTCCGCAAGAACTTTCGTCTCTCGCCTCCGAGAAGGGTCTCGAAGTGATGTCTCTGAGCGGAGCCATCGAAGTTGAAATAGCCGCCCTCGATCCGGAGGATCAGACGGAGTTTCTCGAGGACCTGGGCCTGAAAGAGCCCGCCAGGATTCGATTCATCGAAACGGCTTTTAGATTGCTGAACCTCATCACGTTTCTCACCCACGGGACAGACGAGTGCCGCGCGTGGCCCATCAGGAGGGATACTGTCGCGCTGGATGCAGCGGGAACGATCCACAGCGATCTCTCCAGGGGGTTTATTCGCGCCGAGGTCATCGCCTTCGACGATTTCGACAAGCTCGGCAGCGAGGCCGCGTGCCGGGACGCGGGCAAGATGCGAATAGAGGGCAAGGAATACGTCGTGAAGGACGGCGAAATTTTCCACGTCAGGTTCAACGTCTGACGGCACAAGTCCCTAATATAGCCTTCTGGTTTTGCCGCCGTCGATGGGGATGGCGGCCCCTGTAATGTAAGTGTTGCGGGGTGAGCACAGGAACGCAGCGAGGTCGCCTACTTCGGACGGATCGCCCGGGCGCCCGATCGGTATGTCCGCGAGAAACTCTTCCAAAAATTGCTCCTTCGTGATGCCCCGGACTTTCGCGCGCTCTTGCGCGAGTTGCTTGATGCGATCGGTGAGGAACACGCCCGGGCATATGCTGTTCACCAGAATGTTTTCCCCGGCAATCTCCCGCGCAAGCGCCTTGGCGAAGCCCAACACGGCCGGGCGGGACGCATTGGACAGGATGAGTCCCTCGAGCACCTCCAGGCCTGCTATAGAGACGATCTGCGCGATGCGTCCAAACTTCTGCTCCTTCATTGCCGGCAACACCAGCGCCGACAGGTGTGTCACGCTTCCCAGCGCCAGATCGATTGCAAGTTGCCAGTTCTCGGGTCCATGGCTGAGAAAGGGCCCCGACGGGGGACCCCCGGTGTTGGACACCAGAATATCGACTCCGCCCATGGAGCGGTGGGCGGTCTCTACGAGGCGCTCCCGATCTTCCGGCCTGGTGAGATCCGCGGTGACCGGTATCGGCCTGCTTCCCGCAATTCGTTCGAGCTCGGTTGCAGCCGACTCGATGGATGCCGAATTTCGAGAAGCGATAACAACAGCCGTGCCTTCATCCAGAAGCGCTTTTGCGACCGCGAAGCCGAGGCCCTTGCTGGCGCCGCCTACGATGGCCCGTTTTCCTGTCAGTCCGAGATCCATTTTTTAACCTTTCAAAATGGAAAGCGCGGCGCCGATCCGCAGGCCGTTGGCGCTGACCGTGAATACATCTCGCTCGAAGTACTTCAACAACGTATTGATTATACAGAGACCGGCAGGGAAGACATCCGCCCGCAGACCCGTGATGCCAAAACGATCCTGACGAGCCTGTGCGTCGATTTCCGTCATTCGCTCTTGCCAATCGAGGCTCGCCGATCGGGAGATCTCCAGTCCGTGGACCGCCGACCTGTCCCATCTCGCCCGGCCAAGCTCCAGCATCCCCAGGGTGGTTGCGGTTCCGGCGACGCCCACGAGCTGGCCGGCCGGGTTACCGGGTAAGAGTTTCGAAACTTGCTCGAACACGTAATCTTCGAGGTTTGAGATCTGTTCAACTGTTGGCGGATCGTCGTTGAGAAACCGCTCGGTGAGCCCCACCACCCCGAGGGGCATGCTGACCGGGTTCGCCGTGGCTGCACCACCGATCTGGCACACCTCGGTCGACTGACCTCCGACGTCCGCGATTATCCAGCCGGCTCCGTTCGCGGCCGGCTCGAGATCGAGTACCGCGCCCCTGCTGACGAGCAGCGCCTCCCCTTCACCGTCGATGATTTCCACGTCGGAGCCCAGAATTTCTTTTGCCGGGTCGGTGAAGTCTTGGGGGTGCGACGTCATCCTCAGAACCGCTGTTGCCACAACGCGAAACGGCTTCCTTGCCATGTCGAAATCCCGCGCCAGATCGCCCAGGGCGTCGAGTCCACGAGCTACCGCAGATTGCTTGAGCCGCCCGCCGGGCAAGAGATCTTCCGAGAGCCGGACAGCCCTCGAAATGTCCTTGACGACGAGGGGGGCACCCGACGGGTCAACCACGATCTCTGCACAACTGAATGTATTGGATCCGATATCCAGGCCGACGGCGCAGCGTGGTAACTCGGTGTCGTTCACGGTGGTTACTTGCCGATGTCGCTTTCGAGATCGCTGAGGTCCGGGAGCTCGTCGAGGTTGGGCATGAGAACGATTTCGATACGGCGATTACTGGCCTTGCCTTCTCTGGTGTCGTTGCTCGTTGCCGGCTGGAATTCTGCATAGCCAGCCGCCGACAGGTTGTTCGGGTTGACGCCCGAGTCCTGGAGGAACCTGACAACCTTGACCGCACGCTCCCCGGAGAGCTCCCAGTTGGATGGGAATTTTTTGGACTTCATGGGGACATTGTCTGTGTGCCCGGCGACCTGGAAGCTTCGACCCTTGATGGTGGACAGGATGGACGCCAACTCCGCAAGGGCCGCCTCGCCCTCCTCGCTCAGAATGGCCTTGCCCGACTCGAACAGGATGCTGGATGACAGCTCCACCACCAGCTGTCCGCGAACGATGCGGATCTTGAGCTTGCCGGAGCTGATCAGGGCCTTGAACTTCTCGATGACCTGGCGGTACTTGGCCATCCTGGCGCGCTGGGCTTCCTGCTCACGGCGCAGGCGCATCTCGCGATCCCGTGTTTGCTGCAAGTCGGAAGAGAGAGCGCTCTTCTCGCCCAGGAGCTTCTCAACGTCATCACCCAGCTCCAGCAAGCGAGCCGCCAGAGTCTGGTTCTCGGAGCGCATTTCGAAGAGCTGCTCCTCGAGCTTCTTGTTCGCCGCAGTGGCCTGGTCCAGATCCGCCCGCAACTTTGCCGCTTCCTTGACCTTGGCGTTGTACTGCTCCTCGGGAATGCCGCAACCGGCGGCGATGAGCAATACCATCGAGAATCCGATGAAAAGGCAAACCGGAATTTTCATTGTTGTCTCCTTGTGTAGGCTATTAAATCAGCTGCCGCGCTTGAGATCCGTGAGCACCGCCTTGGCGACCGCCTTGAGGGTATCGAAAACTCCCTGGCCGGTGGTAGAGATGGCCTCGAAATCGGGAGCCATTGTGATGTTCAGCAATTCGCGAAGCTCGTCGACGGAGGCCACGTTCGGCAGATCGCGCTTGTTGTACTGGACCACATACGGAAGATTGTCGAGCTCGTAACCTTGCTCTTGCAGGTTATACCGCAGGTTCTCCAGTGACTCGATGTTGGCTTCCATGCGGTCAATCTGAGAGTCGGCCACGAAAATAACACCGTCCACCCCCTTGAGGATGAGCTTTCTCGAAGCATCGTAGAAGACTTGCCCTGGGACGGTGTAGAGATGGAACCTTGTTTTAAATCCGCGAATTTCTCCCAACGAGAGCGGCAGAAAGTCGAAAAACAATGTCCTCTCGGTTTCGGTGGCAAGGGAGATCATCTTGCCCTTGGCATCGGGATTTGTACGGTTGTAAATGTACTGGAGATTGGTTGTCTTTCCGCATAACCCGGGACCATAGTAAACGATCTTGCAGTTGATTTCGCGCGATGAGTAATTGATGAACGACATCTATTGGGGCCCTTTTCCTAATCGTTGAACAAGTTGTCGATGTCATCATCGGTGATCTCGGCGAACGGTGAAGGCGTGCCGGGATCCTGAACTTTTCTCAACAGACTCTCGAAGATCCTGTCCAGCTCAGCGGTTGCCTTGCGAACCCTCAACCTCACCAGGCCCAGGGAGGAACGCTCGTCGAAAATGACTACCAGAATGACACGCTGCCCGACTATCTGAATATGAATGTTCTGATGCTCGCCCTCATGAAACTGGGTGGCGAACTCGTTCTCCTTGAGGAGCTTCGCCATTCCACCGGTTGCAGCGATGTTGCCTGCGGTCAGGGAAGCCAGGGACGTTGTGTCCAGATGCTCGTATTCCCCTGACGTGGCAATCAACTGCCCGTTCTTGTCCACTATGAAAACCACGAGGGCATTAGCATCGCGTACGAGCTTGTCGCAAACCACCTGAATGTGGTTGAACTCCTCCTCGTACATCACCATCTGCGGATCGACCATTTATTGTTCTCCCTTGGTGCTATCGCCGACAGCGTCGAAAAGCACACCACTCCCTCGACAAAGAGAAGTAACAATCATTACCAAACCTTCCCGCTCCCTACAAGATCAAATCAATATGATGCTGGCCTCCAACAACTTCCCCTTCCCCTCGCAGGGGAAGGCCGGGATGGGGTAAATGGAGTTCAACGTTGCAGCTTGAATTGCGGCTTGCTAAACTGCACCGCGTCCAATGAATGGGAGGAAGCCATGAAAAACTGGATTGTAAACACAATTATCGTTCTGGGTTTGGCTGTGGCATTCGGCTGTGGCGGCCCTCAGCCCGGAAAATCCGCTGCCAGGGCGGGAAATATGCCGCAGGACGGCACCTTCGACGGGATATATCAGTCCCCCGCATGGGGCCGTTTGGAGATCACGGTGGATGGATCAAACGCGGTCGGGCTCTTCGAGAGCGACAGCAGGTACGGACGCATGGAGGGTACGGTCACCGGAGATCTGTATAAATTCCGATGGACCAGCACCAACACCAAGGTGGGCGGCAAGATAGCCGATTCCACGGGAGGCGGGTATTTCAAGTACATTGTCATTGAAGAAGGCACCACCAAGAAACGTATGGTGCACTGGGTCAAGGGCGAGTGGGGTTACGGCGAGGACGACGCGGGAAAAAAATGGGAGGCGGTCAAACTGCAGCGCGCAAAGAAGCGCCTCAAACCCGCCGATAACAAGGGCCCGACCACGGTGATGGACGACGATTTCGCCACTTCCGCCGGCTTCGGGACAACTCCGGAGGATGAGAAGGAAGTGGGCGGCATGGCGGAGCCGGAGCCGGAGGAAGACGAGGGCGGGGATGACGACTCCCTTGACGGGCTCTTCTAAACACTTTTGGGGGGCGCAGAATCTGACAATGCCATGACCACCAATCTCACCGTTGTCGGACTCACCGGCGGCATCGCTTCGGGCAAAAGCACTGTAGCGGAAATAATGAGGAGCGCCGGCATCCCGGTAATCGACGCGGACGGCCTTGGGCACCTGTCCCTGGAGCCGGACGGCATCGCTTACCAGGCTGTCGTTGACGAGTTCGGAACCGGGATTCTCGGAGTCGACGATCGCACCATAGACCGGCAGAAGCTCGGCAAGATAGTGTTCGATAATCCAGACCGGCGGGCGGCTCTTGAGGCGATCACCCACCCCGCCATAGGACAGCTCGCCGGCCAGGGCCTTCACATGATCGCGCAAAAAGGACTACACTTGGCCGTATACGAAGCGGCGCTGCTGGTGGAAACCGGAATCCACGAGAGCCTCGAAGCCCTGATTGTCGTCTCATGTTCTCTGGAAAACCAGCTGACAAGGCTGGGCTTCCGAGAGGGGTATTCCAGGCAAGCCGCCGCCGTGCGCATTGCGGCGCAGCTTCCCATAGACGAAAAGCTGGCAGTGGCCGACCATGTGATTCAAAATAATGGAACTGTCGAGGAACTGAAGGAAGAAACGCAAAAGCTGATCGCTGTGTTGAAAGAACGTTACTCGGGAGAAGTGAAATGAGCGAACCCGGCAGAACAGCTCTGATCCTGGGTTTCCCTGCGGAGCCGGCCTGTCGCGTGGCCCTGGGACTGGCATCCGGCAACGAGATGTCCGTCGAGGTAATAGTCCGCCCATCCGATTTACCTCGAGCAAGGGAGCTAATCCGACGAGAGAGCGCGAAAATCGAGATTATTGAAGGCGACTGGAACCATATTGATTTCGGCTTGTCCGGGGAACGGTTCGGACGCCTGAGCGAACAGGTCTCATCGATTTACAACCTGGTGCCCCCGTGTTCCTATCCGGACGGAGACGACCTCGAATCCGCCAGGACCACCGGTCGAGAGGTGCTGGAGCTGGCGGCGGCGGCGAAGAACCTTCAACAGGTGGTCGTGTTGTCCCATCTGGACGTTGCGGGAAATCACCGAGAAACTTTTCGCGAAGTGGATCTTATCGTGGGCCAGCGGTTCGACGGGGGATCTGCAAAGATGCGTCTCGCCGCCGAGCGGGTGTATCGCAGGCACTTCGGAGACGTACCCATAACGGTGATCCGGTCAGGCTGGATCGTCGGAGAGGGTGAAAATCTGTGCCCGCTGGTTCATCTGTGCCTGGCCGCCGGGGACTCCACCCCCTGGGAGGGAAACGGGCAGCTCATCCTCACGGATCTGGATTACCTGGTCGACGTGGTGGTAGGCCTGAAGGATGTCGATCCGGACCCCGGTGGCAGAACCCTCCACCTCCTCTCTCGATTCGGAGGCGACACCGGGAAAATCGTGGACGGGATCTCGGTGTCTGCGAGGGAGCATGTTCCGGCTGGATTCGATCTGGCGGCGGGTGCCCGTCGTGCGCTGTCTCGCATGGACAAGACGTGCCGCTGGTCCGTCGGGGCGTTTTTCAAGCGACGGATGAGCGCGGCGCGGTTCGAGACTACCTGGACGGAGGAGTTCCTTCGGAGCCGCAGGTTGCCGTTGCCCGCGCAGGAACCGTCGAAGCTCGATCGCATGGTTACAATTGCACTCGAAGAGATTGTTGGATTCAGATAGTTTTTAAAAACCCCATCCCGACCTTCCCCTGGCGGCAGGGGAAGGGGAAGATGATGGTAGCCGGCTTCAAAAAGGAGGATCCAAAATGACCGAGATGGACAACCGATATATCGATCGGGATACGGGGCAGGAGCATCCCACTGCGGTTGCGTTGATCAACGAGTTCATCAAGAGGTTTTCTCAGAAGGTGTCGGAGGCGACCGGTGACTCGGTGATGTTCGATCCCCTAGATGGTGACGGATACACGAGCATAAACAGGGGGTCGGCGACCATCGGGATCAACGTCATCGAGGAGCAGGGTGTGTTGCTCTTCCTGTCTCGCATAATGAAGATCCCGAAAGAACGTAGTACCGAGTTTTACAGACACCTGCTCGAGTTGAATTTCCTGGCCACCTCGGACGGCGCGTTTGCCATCGAAAAGGAAACCGACACTGTGTGCCTGCGCGCGCTCCGCTCCGTCAACGGGCTCGAATATGCCGAGTTCGAGGACATTTTACACACGGTCGCCACAGTTGCGGATGAGTGGGACGACAAGCTCATCGAAGAGTTCGCATAGCTCCGGCGTTTCATCGGGATCGAACCCAAGTTTCTTGAACGAGACGGGAATAACCGCGATAATCATCGCGTTTCGAACGTTCGAGGAACGCGAAGATAATGAAATATCCTTTTTTAACAACAGCCTTGCTTCTGGCGTCTTTGACCGCCTTTTTTTCCGTTTCCCTGAGCAGTCGTGCCCAGGGCACGGTCTTCAGTCACGTCGAAGCGCGAAAGCTGGCCGATGAATTGGGTCTTGGAACCCGGAGGGCGGCAACTCTGTTGTTGAACGGAGAATTCCCCATAAACTGGGAGATGGCCGCGGGTGGATTTGAGCCTCCGGGCTATCTCCAGTGGCCGATCCCCAATCATCGCCTCGGGAGGGGCTTCAAATCGGACAACGGGCGACATCGCGCCGTCGATATCACGGCGGACACAGGAACTCCCGTCCACGTGATGGCGCCGGGGATAGTCGGCTACTCGGACAACGAAGTGAAGGGGTACGGCAATCTGGTAATGGTGTTGCATACGGGAGGATGGGTCACCCTGTACGCGCATCTCGATCGCTTCAAGGTCGAGCCGGGACAACGACTCGAGCGGAACGATGTGATCGGCAATGTGGGCAACACGGGTATATCGAGGGGGTCGCACCTGCACTTCGCCCTGCTGGTGAGGGGAAAGGCAGTGGATCCCATGAAACACATGCACGGCGCCCCGAATCAGGAGATAATTATCTCCATGAACAACATCACTCGATAGTGAATTCCTTTTCGGCCACGGCCACGTCGTTGATCAGCACGACGACCTTGTACGCCCCTTCCGAAAAAGAGCCGTTCGCTTCCCACACAGCGCTCAATGTCCCGGATCCTCCGGCGGTCACAGCGGTGCGCGTGGTGTGCCAGGTGGATTCGTTGTCTTCCTCCAACTGGATCCAGCGAACCTCGACGATCGATTCCGGGGGCACGTCCAGAAATCTCAAGCCGCACTTGACGGCCGGGTGACCCACCTTGAACACCGTCTGCTCCACCGTGGGCAGGTTATCGCCGCCCAGAGCGAGACCGAGGGCCAGGAGATCAACCGCCGGTCCATTGGACACCTCCCCGATAGTGAAGCGGGTTTCGGCCTTCGATTCGCCGTTTGCCTCGATCTCCACAGTGTAGTTTCCCGAGGGCAGCCCGGAGGGGGATTCGATCTCGCTCCCGAACCGTCCCTTTGGCGCCACGCCGACCTCCTGTTCGTTGAACAGGTTGCCGTTGCGTAGCCAGCGCACGGTAACTTCGGTTCCAGGCGTAGCGTTCTCGATGTCGAAAGTGACGTGGAGCCTTTTTGTCTTTTCCTTGAATAGTTTGGATGGCTGCCGGGGCTTCATCTTCCGGGTCACCCGGGTGGAAACGGTCGGCTTCTTGACGCGCACCCCGGCGGCGAAGGGATCTTCCCCCGTGATCGTGAACGAGGCGCCACTCACCTCCGCGCCGTCAATAAATACGCGCGCCGTGTGTGATCCGGGGATGAAATCCTCCTCGACGGGTCGAAAATCGGCCACAAAGGAGAAGCTGTCCGAACCAAGGACGTCCGAGATAAGAATGGGATCCCTCCTGGAATCCCGAAACCAGCGAACCTCGATCGTCGCCTGGGTGGGCACCCGCTTGAGTTTGCCCACCAGGTAAATGACATCCACGGTCGGATCGAATTCCTTGAGGATCTCGCCCGTGGCCTTGAAGCGTTGCAAGTCCACCTCACGGGTAAACTCGGCGCGAACAAGCACGGCCCGGGGGATCATATCCTCCGAGGTCATCCGCTCTTCCGTATCGGTTTCCTCCGCGTCGGGATCGGACGACCTCCCGGGCCTTTTCCCGGACCCGCCGCAGCCGATGAGGAGCGACAGGAGCAGTATCGTCTTGAACAGGAGCGTGAAGTGGAATCGCATGGCAACCTCCAGATTAGGGTGCGTTATTGTAGCGTTTTTTCGACCGATCTCTTACAGAAAAAGAGGCTCGACCGGATACACCCGAGATGCTGCGGGATTGACGAGCGGGCTCGTTGACCGAATAGCGGGTGGACACTATACTTTCAGGCTTCGAGTACGAGAGTTTTTTAAGCATCCGCCTTTTTTTTATCAGGCGAAGGAGAGAGACATGGGTATCGGCAGTTTTCTGAAGCGCGGCGTCCAGGAGATGATGATCGCGCGACCGGACGAAGCCAAAAACTTCGCGATTTACAAGCACCCGGATCAAACCATTCCCAACTACGCTCAGTTGACCGTCGATTCGGACGAGGTAGCCGTCTTCTTCAAGGACGGTAAGGTTGAGGGCAAGCTCCCACCGGGGCGGCATACCCTGAATTCCTCAAACATACCGTTCCTGTCCAACCTGGTCGACTCGTTCACCGGCGGCAACGTCCTTATCGCCGAGGTGTTTTTCGTCTCCACGCGGCAGTTTCCGGGCATCAAGTTCGGCGGGCGAATCGGCTCGGTGGAGGATCCCAAGTCCGGCGTTCCCGTCGAGACGTTGGTCCACGGTGACTTCGCCTTGCAGGTCTTCAACCCGGAGCAACTCATCATCGGGCTCGTGGGCATGCAGCAGTCGGACAACGATTCTTTCTTCAACTGGTTCAAGCAGCAGGTGTTGAAGGTCATCCGCGATCAGATCGCCGAGCTCGTCGTCAAGGAGAAGTGGCCGTTGCTCGACGTGGTCTCCGGCGCGTACACCGAGGAGATCGAGGTAACGGTCCTCGAGGGCGTCAAGAAGTACACTGAGCACTACGGCGTGCGCATCGCCCAGATGGGCAACTTCGTCATCGGGATCAAGGAAGAGGACGAGAAGACCCTCAAGAAGCTGTACACCGACGCCGCGTATGTGCGGATGGCCGGCGGCATGCAGGGGTTCCAGCAGTTCGCTTCGGGCAAGGCACTGATGGGCGCCGGAGAAGGGATGGCTGCGGGCGGTGGCGGTGGTGGAGAAGGCGGCGGCGGCGGTGGCGGCGGCGGAAACGCCATGCTCGGAGGCGCGGCGCTCGGCGTCGGGTTCGGGATGGCCGGGATGTTCCAGCAGCAGGGAATGCAGCAGCAGCAGGCGCCTCCCTTGCCACCCCAGCAGCAGGGTTATCCCCAGGGTGGAGCCCAGGGTGGCGCGGGCGCCCTCGCGGGCGCGCAAACTCCAGCCGGCCAGGCGACAGCAGGCGCGGGCGTCACGTGTCCCGGATGCAGCAAGCTGGTGGCGCCGGGCAAGTTCTGCGCGGAGTGTGGCCAGCCCCTGGCGCAGGGTCCCAAGTTTTGCAGCAACTGCGGTGCCAAACTCGAAGACGACGCAAAGTTCTGCCCCGAGTGCGGCACCAAGTCGTAATATCGGTCCCATTCATGACAGGGGGGAGCTGGTGACCGAACTCAATATGACCGAAATGGAGCGTCGGCTCGAAAAAGCCGAGCAGCAGTTCAGTGTGTTGAGAGAGATCGGCCTGGCCCTCGAATCCACCATGACATTCGACGAGATTCTCACCATGGCGGTGGAGAGGACGACTCGACTCATGGGAGCGGAGCGATCCACGCTCTTCCTGGTGAATTCCGATGGTGATCTGTTGTCGAGAGTCATCGAAGGTGACGGCGTAAACGAGATCCACCTCGCGCCAGGACAGGGAGTTGCCGGCTGGGCTGCCCGTCACGCAAGACCGTTGATCGTGACCGACACCAGCCTGGACGAGCGATTCGATCCCACCTGGGACGAGAAAACAGGCTTCGTCACGCGAGACATCATGTGTCATCCGATCCTCGGGCGGCACGGCACGGTCATCGGTGTCGCCGAGGTGCTCAACAGGATCGACGGTACTTTCGACCAGGAGGATCTGGAGATCCTGGGCCTGCTCTGCGGGCAGCTCGCGCTCACGGTCGAGAATTCGGTCATGATGATCGACCTGGTCGAAAAGAACCGCGCCATCACCAATGCAAAGATCGACGTCGAGCGTCGAAACAGGGAGCTGAACCTCCTGCTCGATCTCGAGCGTCTCGTGGCGCGGGCCGAGGATCTGGACTCCCTGGCAGCGTCAATTCTCGGCAGGGTGCTGAAGATCTGCGATGCAGGGGTGGCCATCCTCCATAGCATGGACGACTCCGGAGCACAGATCCGAGTACTGACCTCGGACGCAAAGACGAGCCGGGTCATCCGGGTGGATGCAGGGAGGGGGTTTTGCGGATGGGTGTCCGCCAGGGGTCAGGAACTACTGATCGACGAGCCGGCGGGAGATCCGCGTTTTCAGTCCAGCATCGAGAAACGCATCGGCATCGCCGTGAAGAACCTGGCCGCAGTTCCGCTTCCGTTCCCCGAGGATAGAAACATGCGAGGGGCTCTGCTCGTGGCCAACAGGGGCGCGGAGGGCGGGTTCACGGAGCCCGATCTGATGTTGCTGCGGCTCGTGGCCGCCCAGCTCGCGTCCGCCGTGGACCATCTCACGGATCGTGTCGTGCGTGAGCGCGAACGACGACTCGCAACCGTAGGCAGGCTTCTGGCAGGCGTCCTTCACGACCTCAAGTCGCCCATCACCGTGGTCTCCGGGTATGCGGAGATGCTGGCGGCCAGGGTCGACACGCGGGAGGGTGATGATTACCTCGAACACGTGAACGCGGCCCTCGACAGGATCACAATGATGGCTGCGGAGATCATCGCCTTCTCCAGGGGGGAGCGCCGGGTCCTTCCCAGCAATTGTCTTCTTCCCGAGTTCGTCGATGAGTTCAGGGGACAGGTCGAGCAGCACCTCAAGTCGAACAATGTGGAACTGGAGATCCACCTGCGCACGGCGGGCTCCGTACGGCTGGACACCGAGAAGATGATCCGCGCGTTCAATAACATTGCCATCAATGCCGCCGAGGCAATGGTCGGTGGTGGAAAGATGATTTTCGAGGTGGACAGACTCGGCAATGAGCTGATCTTCAGCTTCACCGACACGGGTCCGGGAATACCGGATGAGATTCAGGGTTCCCTGTTTCAGTCATTCGTCACCCTGGGCAAAGAAAACGGTACGGGGCTGGGTCTGGCGGTGGCCAGAGAGATCGTCGAAGCGCATGGGGGTAAAATCAATTTCACGACTGTGCGAGGCGGGGGAACGACGTTCCTGGTGAGCATTCCGGTCCGGTAGGACCCCATCCCGGCCTTCCCCTGCGAGGGGAAGGGGAAGATGATGGAGGCCAGCTTCTAGTCGCCGAACTGCTGTTCTTCGCGTTCTTGCTCTTCCTTGCACCTGATGCACAAATTGGTCTCGGGCCTTGCTTCGAGGCGCTTGGTGTGGATGGGCTCGCCGCAGTACTCGCAAACACCGAAAGATCCGTCCTTCAGCTTTGTCAACGCCTTGTCGATTTTGCTCAGGAAGGTTCGCTCCCTGCCTCTCAACCGGAACTGGAAGGACTGCAGATATTCGCTGGAGGCGAGATCCATTTCGTCCGCGAGATCGGCCTTGTCAAGGGTCATGTCTTCATCGAGAGTCTGGCGCGCGTTGACCAGGAGCTTGTCCCGCTTGCCCATCAATATCTTTTTAAACTTGTCTTTCTCTTTTTTCTTCATTTTCTTATCCCTCCACCTCGTCGAAACGAGGCAAGCACCTTAAAGGGTGCCCCCGCCCGCTGTCAAGGACCACCGTTTTAGTTTTGTAAAGACAGCATTCGGTTAGTATATCCCAGACAAGAGGGAGTTAATGACCAGAATAACCATACGGACGTTTTTGTTCGGAGTCCTGACTTTGAGTTGCTCGGGAACGGGTGAGCATTCGGGCGAGAAAGATCGGCCGGTTACCCGGGTGGCGAAGGAGGACGTGATCCCTCGCGTTCAGGTGGAAGAACCTGCCCCACCGGCAAGCTTGCCCGAAGACATGACAAAAAATCTCGTCGGCGGGAAAATGGTTGGAGTGCGTCCAATCTCGATGCGGTCCCTGTCGTTGAAGATCAGGCTGGCGCAAGGCGATGTTGCGGTCTTCAAGCCCATGCGCCGTGACAACCGCACCGCCCGTTTCGAGGTTGCTTACTTCCGCCTCGCAAAATTGCTCGGGGTGGAGAGGGTGCCCCCCTCGATCATGCACGAGATCCCACTTTCCAGGCTCATGGGACACCTGGACAAACACTTCCCGGATGTAGCTTCATCCCTTGGGAAAGAGGCGCTCACGGGTAACAACGGGGCGGTCTCCGGCGCAATGATCGCCTGGATGGACGATATCGTCGAGTCCGGATTCGATGGTCGCAAGGGTCGCGTGAAGCTTGACTTGCTCCTCTCCATTGACGGTCCCACGTCCGGCGAAGAACCGCTCGTTGCGCCCGCGTCGTCAATGGTAGTGCTCGACTACGTGACCGGAAACTGGGATCGGTTCTCGGGCGGGAACCTGTTCGCCGACAGCTCCGGCTCTTCCCTCGTGCTGATCGATAATAACGGCTCTTTCTCGAACTGGTCGAAACGGCAGCACGAGAGAATGGACGATCTGCTTTCGTCGTGTCAGAGATTCTCCGTCGCCCTGATTTCCCGATTGCGAGAGCTCGAAGAAAGAGCGGTGACGGATGCCGTGGAGTGGGGACCCACCGGCCCGGGTCGAGCGCTGCTTCGTAAATCGGAGATCGCGCTCTTGCTAGCCAGAAGAGACGCATTGATCGCCCACGTGGACGAATTGATCGCTAAACACGGAGAGGAGCGCATCCTGGTTTTTCCGTGATATCAGATCAGATGTGCAAAAATTCCGAAGGTTTATCCGGCATATCCATCTCGAACCCGGCCCTGGCAAAGACAAAGACCCGGGAATCCACGCCGCTGCCCTCGAGTGCTTTCACGTACGTTTTCACCCTTTTGCGGAAGTCCTTTTTTCGCCTGCTCCCATCGGCGGGCCCCCCGACGAATTTCTCCCAGTGGGAGCATGCAATGAAGCGGGGGTTCTTCACACATCTCAACTGGTATTTCACGAGTTCGTTGGTGCGATCACGATTGCTGCAGATGGACTGAATCAGGAGATCGGTCTTGATATCGGAATCGGCGACCGTGATTGTGTGCGCACGGCTCATCTCACCTGCGCTGCCGACAATGAACGTCCGTCTGGCTTTTTTCACCTCCGATTTGTAGACGAGAAATGCCGACATGCGCTGGTAGCTTCCCGAGATAAGACCGATTCCCCACTTGTCAGCGGGGCCCACGTTGAGATGATCCCAGATGTACGGCTGTACGGTGAACCCCCCGACAGGAAAACTCGGGGCCGCTACTCCGGCCATGAGCGGATTTTGGGAGTGACCGTTGTACACGTCGTCATAATGCAGTTTTTTTCCCCCTGTATCGGTGATGTCGTGCCAACCATCGTATCCGGCGAGCTTCGATATCTTCTTGAAGCGCTTCTTTAAATCCTTCCCGGTGTCACCATCGCAGCATATCGTCGGCAACTTGTTGACGGGCACCTTTGGCCCTTCGAGGTTGAACTTGACCCTCTTGTGGTTCTTTCGTTTTCCCGGCGCCATGGTCAGCAACTCGAAAAGGAACGGGACATCCCTGGTGTGATCATAGTGAACGTGGGTGAGCAATACTCCGGACAGTGCGTACCCTTCCTCGACACCTCGACGAAGGAAGTTGGCCAGTTCCAGGAGCCGCTTCCAGTGCTCTTTCTTGGTGAGCCTGTTCAACCAGGGTCTGTAGGTCGGCCAGGGATCGACCAGCACTATTTCTCTGGGCTCGTAATGATTCACGATGACGTACCCGTTCACGCCAATCCAGAATATGTGCTGATAATGGCCGTTCCAGATCGAGCTGTTCGGACGGTACATAATCTTGCCCCCGACCAGCGCCGGCCCGATGGCTCCTATGGTTTTGTCCACCTTCGGCGGCGCATCAAAATTCATCGAGGCAATTTTGGGCATGTTTGGCTCCTTGATAAAGAGCATATTAGCATCGATTGGCGAAGTATAATAGAAAGATTTTGACCCCGGGTCCCAGTTGTGAAATAATTGATTTCATGGTTAATCCGCGACGCTCCGGACACGCCGCAAAGCAAGTTGCAGTGACTGCCACGGGGTCGTCCCGCCGGGTGAATCGCAGGACAAGTACCCGAAGATCAATGGAGGATGTGTCAATCGAGCTGGTGGACGAACAGGGGGATGCCATGGCATTCGACTGCTTCGACCTGAGCGCCGTGGGAGTTTATCTGCACTCGGATCTCCTGTTATACGAGGGTGAGGAGTTGCTCCTTCGACTTTCCCTGCCCTCCAGCCGGCGTCCGTTTTCCGTCAAGGGAAAGGTCGTCCGGGCCGACGTTGGAGACGGCCAGGGAAGCGCGGGGATGGGCGTGGCATTCTGTGACATGGGTCACGACGCCAGGGAACAGCTACGTTGCTACGTGGCAAGAAGATTCGTAAGGCATGCCCGGACCAGATAACGCTCTAGAGGACTGGATCAACGGTAATTCAAGCTCCGTCAAGCTTCTCACCCACGATTTTCGGAACCCCATTTCCGCGATCATAACTAATCTGAGTTACATAAAAACCGTGATGGAGGATGCAGACGAGGATACCCGTGAAGCCATTGAAGATTCCATTCAGGCCGTCAATTCCCTCCTGGCCATGATAGGCAATTTTACTCAGATCGGGCGACTGGAAGCTGGCGAGCATCAAGGGGTGGGTTCCGTGAAGCTCGACGAATTCGTGAACAGATCGGTGGAAAGGTGTCGCAAGCTGTTTTCGGCTTCGAGCCCGCCCATCGAGATCGATGATGGGATTGTGCCCCAAATTTGCGAGTGGGAGACCCCGTACGCCGAACTCGCGCTGGATAATCTGATTGTCACTGCCAGCCGGTACTCCCCCACCGACGGCGTCGTAAAAGTAAGCGCGCGAGTCGAGGGGAACAATGCCTTGTTCGTTGTGCGAGATCAGGGTGCGCCCATTGCCAGGGAGCACCACGAAGATATTTTTACCAAGTCCCATCAGACCCGGTCGAAATCGGATTCCGGCTCGCGGTACGGGCGGGCGCTCGGCCTGTACGCCGTGGGGCTCGCAGCAAACTTTCTGCGCGGTTCCGCCGCAGTTGGTGATACCGAAGGGGGCCAGGCCCTTGAGCTCATGCTTCCTTTACGCCCCGGCTCTTTGGAGGACTGAATATCCTCGGACTCCCGGTAACGTAATGATCTACCAGTTCCCGAGCCCTGCCGCCGCATCGAAGCACGGCAACGCGAATGTCTTTGCGCTTGTGACCGTTGTCCTCGAGGATACGCAGGGCAATTCGGATCGTTCGCCCGCTGCTCGCCGAGTCATCCACCAGGGTTACCCGAACACCCGGGCGTGGCAGTTGCACGGCTCCATTGAATGAAGGAGCCGAAACCTTGTAAATCAACTCCTTCAGCGGCCACAGGGGAATGTGGAGCGGCCTCGGGATCGAGGTGAGTACACGGCTGAAGGGATATCGAAGGTCCAGCTTGAAAAGATCCACACCGTAGGAACGAGCGATCAACTCACCGAAGAAATGACCCTGGGAATGGATGTAGACCACCGCTTGCGGATCGAAATCGGCCAGCTGCGCCACCAGTGTTCCGGCCATTGTCTCCATTTCTGTTTGCCTGATCAAACGTCCCATCGCCGGTCATCTTCGCAAAAGGTCGCAGTTTCCTCAAGCGCATGTTGCTTGACCGATCACCCATGATTCGTATGCGGGTACGTTGAATTAATTCAGTGTTCATGAAAGACTTCGTCGGTCATGGGTATCAAGCGCTGGCTCCTCGCCCTCTTCATATTGGTGCTCGTTCTGGGCCTCCTGGCGCTTCTGTTTCTTCAATCCGGGGCCGACGAGCGTATCATCGAGGGCTTGATTCCCAGGGTCGAGGAGCGACTTGGCGTTAGAATATCCTTCGAAGATGTAGACATCTCGCTTTCTTCAGTGGTTTTCGAAAATGTAGAGGTCCGGTCGACGGAGGGTTCACGGCCGCTCGCCCTGATCGAGAGCCTCGGAGTCGGGGTGCGGGTAGGGTCGTTGTTGATGGGAGATCTCGATCTCACCGGCATCCGGGTGGACGGCCTCGAGATCAGGATGGGTGAACCCCTCGACGGAGCACCGGCCGCAGAATGGAGGGGGGTGATCGAACGGGTTGCCAGCAGAACGGACGCGGAGGCGAAAGGCGACGGTCCGATGCGATCCATCCCCGAGGTCCACATCGTCTCGGGTCGTCTCGTCGCGGATGATGGAAGATTCTCGGTGACTGTAGAGGGGTTGTCCGGGCGGCTGTCGGACGGGGGAGGAGCTGTAGTCAACACCGATGATTTCACGCTGGTTCATCTCGGGCAAAATCTTGTTGTCGGGGAATCCTGCGAGGTCCAGATAAGAAGCGAGAGAGAACATGTATCTCTTTCCCTCAATCAACCGGGCTTCGATCTGCCCGTGGCCTTCAATGATCTTGAAAAACTCGTCAATGACGCCAGGGATAGCGCACGCGCGCTCGGCATGCTTGATTCGCAGGGAGGCCCGGGCACGACCGATGGGGGCGCCGAGCCGGTGGAGGCCGGTCCGGCAGATGATGATGAGGGTATCTCGGTGAAGGTAGACGTCCTGGATGCGGCCGGCGTGCTGTCGAAATCGGGCGACGTGGATCTGGAGGTAAAGCTCTCCGGCGTATCCGGGGAGATTTCCATGACACGAAAAAAGGCGTTGATGATCCGGGCGAGCGGACAGATGCCGGGAACCGATGCTCGATGGGTGTTGGGGGCGAGTTGGCCCAAAGAAGGGGATCCCAGCGCTTCTTTCGAAATACCGGACATGCCGCTGAAGACCGTCGGTGAGATGTTTGTGCCCAACGAACACGTAAAGTGGGGGCATGCATCGGTCGACGGAACCGTAGTTGTGGAGTTGCAGGACAACGGGGAGAAGTTGGCGTTCGAAGGCCAGGCTTCGATCTCGGGGGTTGAGGTGAGTCATCCGAAGCTGGCGGCGGAGCCCATCGAGGATATCGACGCCCATCTGGATTTCAAGGCGAGCTACGAGAAGGGCAAGGAGCAGCTCAACCTGGAGCGGTTGATGGTGGTGCGAGGGCTTGCCAGGATCACCCTGCGAGGCAACGTGATGTTTGATCGTTTCGCCTTTGATATCTCCGGTAACGTCCCTCCCACGGCCTGTCGCCAGATCCTCGCGGCGGTGCCCTCGCAGCTGAAGCCTCGCCTGGAAGGGACACAGCTGAAGGGGTTGTTCGCCCTGGACATGCGACTGGGCATCGACGAGGACGCACCTAAAAAAACGGCGCTGGAGGTGAACCTGGACAACCGATGCCAGATCACAGACTTCGGCACTATACCGAACCCGCAGGATTTCCGAAGACCGTTCTCTTACACCGTCTATGACGCCGACGCAGAACCCATGCGACTGATCAGCGGTCAGGGGACGGACAGATGGACGCCGTACTCCGCGATCTCGCCGTACCTCGTGGAGGCGGCGCTCACCACCGAAGATGGGAAGTTTCGGCATCATCGGGGCGTGACCATCCCGGAGATAAGAAGAGCCATCGAGCTCAACCTCAAGAAGGACAGCCTGAGCCACGGGGCCAGCACCATCACCATGCAGCTGGCCAAGAACCTCTTCATGAACCGGGAGCGGACCGTGGCCAGAAAGCTGCAGGAGCTCTTCTTCACCTGGTACCTGGAGTCCCAGTTCACAAAAGACGAGATCCTGGAGTTGTATTTCAACGTCATCGAATTCGGCCCGTCTCTGTACGGAATCAAGGAGGCGGCAAACCATTACTTCGGACGGGAGCCATACGAGCTCAACCTCGTGGAGTCGGTCTTCCTGATCAAGCTTCTGCCCAGCCCGATAACCCGCCACGGAACCTACGTGCGAAACCAGGTGTCCGAGCGCAAGATGAACTCCCTGCACCGGGTGATGAAAACCATGTTCGATCGCGGGAGAATCGACCGGGCGGAGCTTGCGGAGGGGCTGAACCAGGAACTCCGGTTCTACTACGAGGGAGATCCTCTTCCGGAATCGAGGATACCCATCAGCCGAAGCGGGATCCGGGTGCTGCCTGAAGACGACGAGGAATACGACGGCGAGGCGCCGTCATCCGAGCCCGAATGGGGCAACATCGTACCCGAGTAGGGGCGGGTTCATGTAATCGCTGTGGCTGATGAGAACGTGAGCCTTCACGCCGCCCTTGGCGGTGCGGTACCTGGCCCAAGGGAACATTGACAGGCACAGCGAGATGACCGTGGCGTCCATGCTGTACAGCTTGTTCTTGAACCGGAACTTGTACTTCCCGGGACCCAACTCGCCCAGAGATCTGAAACGTGCGATTGTGTTCACGAACAGCTCCTCGAACATCGCGGCGGGCCTGTGGGCGTTGGCGTACGATAACGTTGACTTGTTGGGAGGCGTGTTCACGCCCAGGTGTCGCCGTTTTCCGAGGCAACAACCCAACCCGGTGCAGATCTCGCGCAGCGACTCCGCCCCCGCGAGTTGGCAAAACAGCATCGAGACAAACTGGGACCAGCTCGTGAAACCCTTGGAGTGGCTCTCGGCCCCGTGTTTCCTTACGATTTTCGCGAACTCGGTCTGCGGGAATATTTTTAGAAGTTGACTGAAGATTCTCGCTGTTCGTGGTACCATCGCTGTGCCCTCCTTTGGTGTTTAGCGATGGCATTTTGCCATTAATCGAAGGTGTCAATTTTAACATTTCTCAGCTGAAAAGCTGTTTTAGACAGTAGTTTGTCAATAATGACATATCTTAATACGGGCTACGTGCTTCCGAAGAATGGATATTAAAGAGGTATTATCGTGAAAAAGACTCCCATTATATCATCGTGGCAAAGGAGGAGCCGGATTGTTAGCCGGAGATCAAGCTGAAAGATGGGCTTGTAAAGACTATTGTGTATTTTGAAAGATTTTTGAGTTCTAAATTATTGAGTTTTAAATAGAGGGCGATGTGCAAAATAGTTCATCAAATACGTTTATTCCGCCGCATCCGCTAAAAACAGCGGTGTTGTTTCTGGATTTTAACTGCCTAAACACCACCAAACAGACAGGTATCTGAGGCATCTAACAAGCTATACCCAAGCATTTAGTGGTTTTTCCGATATTTGCTATGATGAAAGAGTACAAGATGGAATTAGCCCCAATAGTTCTCTTTGTATACAACCGCCCCTGGCATACGCAACAAACTGTTGAAACTTTGCAGAAGAATGAGCTGTCCGATCGAAGTGACCTTTTCATCTATTCAGATGCCCCCAAAGACGAGCAAAGTGAAGAAGCTGTTCAAAAGGTGAGGAAGTATATTCACACTATTGATGGATTTAAAACAGTGACCATCCGAATTGGAGAAAAAAATCTGGGGCTGGCAGATTCTATTATTGATGGCGTTAGCAAGGTAGTTAACAAATATGGGAGAGTCATTGTCCTTGAGGATGATCTGGTAACCAGTCCATATTTCTTGAGATTTATGAATGATGCTCTGAACAAATATGCTAATAATGATAATATCGCATCAATAAGTGGTTTTATTGAACCGATAGTTGGTTTGCCTGAAAACTTTTTTTTAGAAAAGGGGAGTAGCTGGGGGTGGGCTACTTGGGAAAAAACATGGAATTCTTTTGAAAAAGATGCCAACCGGCTATTATTTGAAATAAATCGCAGTAAAAAAAAGAAACAGTTTGATCTTGATGGAACTTTCTCTTTTTATAGTATGTTACTTAATCAAATTGATGGGAAAATTGATTCCTGGGCAATAAGATGGTATGCATCTAACTTTATAAATAAAAAGCTACACTTAATGCCTGGGAAAAGCTTGGTGAGAAATATTGGCCACGACGGAAGTGGAACTCATTGTGTTAAAAATAGTTACTATGATATGGTACTATCTCTTGATCATCAAGTGAACCTAGTTACAATTGATATTGTAGAGAATACTCATGCAAGGGAAATGATAATTAGTTTTTATAAAAAGAAGCGTTCAAAAACAAACAGCTTTAAAACTCAATTCAGAAGGTTGAGGAAATTATTTTGGTGACTAAAATACCAGTAGCAATTCCTGACTTGTCAGGAAATGAAAATAAATATGTATCCGATGCTATCGAAAGCACTTGGATTTCATCTACTGGGGCATACATAGATCAATTTGAAGAAGAGTTTGCAAACAAGTGCGATACAGATCATGTGCTGAGTGTATGTAACGGAACTGTTGCTTTGCATCTTGCGTTGCTTGCTTTAGATGTCCGGCCTGGAGATGAGGTTCTTATTCCTTCGTTAACTTATATTGCCACCGCAAATGCGGTGCGCTATGTAGGCGCTGAGCCTGTTTTTGTGGATATTGATCCAGATACCTGGTGTATTGATCCGAATCTTTTAGAGGAAAACATAACCCGTCGTACCAAGGGGATTATAGCCGTCCACTTGTATGGTCATCCTGCAGATATGGATGCAATTAATCACATTGCAGCTGTTCATGGCCTATGGGTTGTAGAAGATGCTGCTGAGGCACATTTTGCAAAATATAAGGGCATACCTGTAGGGGGATTGGGACAGATTGGAACTTTTTCATTCTATGGCAACAAGATCCTCACTTGTGGCGAAGGCGGAGCAATTGCTCTTCACGATAAACAATTGGCGGTTCGAGCCAGAACCTTGCGTGGACAAGGCATGGATCCCATAAGACAATATTATTTCCCCGTCACGGGATACAATTTTCGCCTAACAAATATTGCCTGCGCAATCCTTTGTGCTCAGTTGGAACGTTCTGAAGAAATAATTGCACGAAGAATGGAGATATTTAAGACCTACCGTGAATTACTTCGGGATATTCCCGGAATCGGATTTCAGCCCTTTGCAGAATGGGCAGATCCTGCGCCGTGGTTGTTTTGTATCACCGTTGATCAAGAAAGTTATGGACGTTCCCGAGATGAGTTAATGGAATTTCTTGCAGAGAAAGGAGTTGATACTCGACCTTTTTTTGTTCCGTTGCATACTTTGCCACCGTTTCGGGAAGAGTCTAAGTGTAGAAATGAGGTACTACCAGTTACGTGTAAATTAAGTTTTTCAGGAATGAATTTGCCTACATACGCTGATTTAAGGGATGATAATATTTCAGAAATATCACAGATAATTAGAAACTATAGTGACAACCATTAATGTGCTCATCTTCTTTGGAAATTAGACACTTGTCACCCTCATGGGGCGATGCATTATTCAATTATTTTTTGGAGTTAAGAGCTTCTGGTGATGATAAATTTTTTCATCCACATCCTCTGACTAAAAAAGAAGCCTTTAATGTAGTCAATTATAAAGGTAAAGATATATATTGCGTAATGACGCATGAAAACAAAATTATTGGTTATGGCATATTAAGAGGTTGGGATGAGGGATATGAAGTGCCATTCCTTGGGATTGCAATATCACCCCAAAAAAGAGGTAAGGGGGCAGGAAAATTGCTAATACAATATCTTCATGATGTAGCCCGCAATAAAAAAGCTCAAATTGTCAGACTGAAGGTATACAAAGACAACGAAGTAGCTTTAAAAATGTATAAAAGTTTTGGCTATAGTTTTGAACAGCTGAACGATGAAGAGCTTATAGGTACGTTTAGACTGTGCCAAAAATCTGCATAGACGCTCGAGTTGAACCCGGTAAATCCGGCGGTGTTGAGCAGGTTGTTATTGGCCTGGCTCAAGGTTTCTCAAAATTAGTAGATGGCGATGAGAAATATTATTTTCTTACTTATCCAGAGTCTCAAAATTGGTTGGAGAATTATACTCATGGGTCATGTGAAATAATAACTTGCCGTAGTAACCCTTCTGTTCCGCATTGGAAAACCAGAATAAGCAAGCGATATCCAATTACAAATAAAATATGGCGTTTCATCAAGTCTGCACAATACACAATCATTGGTAGCAGGGCGATTAAGATAGCCTGTTCCGACGGTCTAATCGAAAAACATGGTATCAATTTAATTCATTTTGTATCACAGGGTGCATTTTTAACAGATGTGCCAAGCATCTATCATCCACATGATCTTCAGCATATTCATTTGCCTGAATTTTTCAGCAAGTGGCAGTATTTGAATCGAGAGGTGCAATACAGAAAATTTTGTGAACAAGCAAAAATAGTTGCTGTGGTATCTACATGGACAAAAAAAGATTTAATAATTCAGTATGGCTTACAAAATCAAAAGGTACAAGTAATTCCTTTGGCGCCACCCACTGTAGGGTATCCAATGCCAACAGAAGATGATTTATGTGACACCAAAAAGAAGTATGCACTTCAGACTGATTTTGTTTTTTATCCTGCACAAACATGGGAGCATAAAAATCACATTACTTTAATTGAAGCAGTGGCATCTTTGCGAGATGAACTAGATATTAAAATACCTCTTGTTTTTTCTGGACATAAAAATGTATTTTACCTTAGAATACAGGAAGCTATCAAAAAATATAGAATGGATGATCAGGTTAAATTTTTAGGGTTTGTGTCCCCACGGGAGTTACAGGCACTTTATAGATTATGCCGCTGTGTAATTATACCGACAAAATTTGAAGCAGCAAGTTTTCCTCTATGGGAGGCCTTTTATGCAGGTGCGCCAGTTGCTTGTTCTAATGTTACTTCACTTCCAGCACAAGCAGACAATGCAGCGCTGGTCTTTGACCCTTATGACAAGCAAAGTATTGCCAATGCCATTAAAACATTATGGTTAGACGATAAATTAAGAGAAAAACTGTCTATAAAGGGAAAACTAAATGTAAATGGGTTTACATGGGAGCGTACTTGCCGCCATTTCCGAGCATATTATCGAAAAATATTGGGAGTAGAATTGTCAGAAGAAGATCAAGATATAATAAATGCGATGCCGATCTTATAGTTAGGATGTAAAATGATTAGCGATATTAGTAAATTACTTTCAAAATTGTCATCCAAATATCGAACTTTTATTAATAGAGAACTTCGAGGTGATTTGGAAGCCAACTTATTCCTTACTGCAGGCCTCCATATTGGCAGGATAAAACAATTAGGTTCAATAAATTCGCTTAGTGAGGTAGAATTTAAGGTTTTTTCCCAATGGGGAGAAGATGGAATTATACAATATTTAATTAATCAAATCTCAATAGAAAAAAAGAAGACATTCATTGAGTTTGGTGTTGAAGATTATAGGGAGGCAAATACACGTTTCTTATTGATGAATAATAACTGGAAGGGTTTGATATTTGATGGCTCGGAGAAAAATATTGAGCGCGTCAAGAAAAATAATATATATTGGAAATATGAGTTAACAGCGGAGAGTCATTTCATTACAAGAGAAAATATAAACAATATTATTGAGATGAGCGGCTTTAAAGGTGATATAGGATTGTTGAGTATTGATATAGATGGAAATGACTACTGGGTCTGGGATGCCATTGATGTTGTGCAACCCATAATCATTATCTGTGAATATAACAATGTATTTGGTAATGTGAAAGCTGTAACTATTCCGTATGATCCGTGCTTTGTACGCACAAAAGCCCATTATTCTAATCTGTATTATGGCGCCTCATTGCCGGCACTATGTTATCTGGCAGAGAAAAAGGGATATGATTTTGTAGGATCAAATAGTGCGGGAAGTAATGCTTTTTTCGTAAGAAAGGATTTATCTAATAAATTTAAAGTATTAACAGCAAAGTCAGGATATATTGAGGGTCATATTAGAGAATCGCGCAATAAGGATGGTTCTTTGTCGCATATAGGGGGAAGGAATCGCATAGAATTAATAAGGCACTTGCCAGTTGTGGATGTAATTACTGGAAAGGACATTTTTATAAGGGACATTATCCTAAACAGTATTGCTGGGGGGGCGTAAACGAATAACAAAAGGGTTAAAGCTATACTTGTCAACGGTTCTTTCCGTAACCCGGCGGCAGGGGCATCTTGTTCACGTCGCCCGCTCCGTAATTGACAGTCGAGACGGGCTTGAACCCTGGTTGCAGGAGTGGGAGTCATTGAGAAGTGCAACATCGTACCCGAATCGCCATGAAACCTTCCACCCCATTCCAGGCCTGACCCCATTCAGGGTTTCCTTTGAGCGGCGCTGGGGTTATCTTTCCTTCATGAAAACATTAAAAACCACTTACATGGGCATGGAGCTCGACAGTCCTCTTATTGTGGGTAGTTGCGGGCTCACAAGGAATATCGAAGGCGTGGAAAAGTGCGCCCAGGCGGGTGCCGGTGCTGTCGTGCTCAAATCGATTTTCGAGGAGGTGATAGCCCACGAAACTGAATCGGAGATATCTGCGGCGGAAGAGAGCCTGTGGCATCCCGAGGCGCTTCAGTACACACGGGCTTACACTCGGGAGAACGAGGTTTCCAGATACCTCAAGCTGGTGGATGAAACGCGCAAGAAGGTGGAAATCCCTGTCATCGCCAGTGTGCACTGTGTTTCCGCCGCTGCGTGGCCGGATTTCGCGAAGCGGCTCGAATCGGCGGGAGCCCACGCCCTGGAGCTCAACGCATTTGTTCTTCCTTCCGATCCAGATCGAACCGCAGGGCAAATTGAGCAACTCTACGGCGATCTCGCGAAGGCCGTTCGGGATCGCGTCGACATCCCGGTGGCCCTCAAGCTGGGCAGCTATTTCTCGGGGCTGGCGAATACCGCTCGGCAACTGTCCAAAGATGGTGTTGCAGCTCTAACGCTGTTTAATCGCTTTTTCAGCACGGATATCGATATCGATAGCATGGAGTTAAAGAAGGGGCCGGTCCTGAGCGATCCAGGTGAGTTCATTCTTCCACTGAGGTGGATTTCTCTCCTGCACGGTCGGGTGGATTGCGATCTGAGCGCTACCACAGGGGTTCATAACGCGGCGACAGTTATCAAGCTGCTCCTGGCAGGGGCGACCACCGTTCAGGTCGTCTCCGCCCTGTACAAGAACGGTGTCGACTACATTACTACCCTCAACCAGCAACTATTTACCTGGATGGAGGAGCACGAGTTCGAGACTGTCGATGCTTTCAGGGGTTTGCTGAGCCATGCCGAATCCGACAACCCGGCTGCCTGGGAGCGGGTGCAGTTCATGAAGTTCTCGGCCGGAGTCGAATAGCGCCCCTCCACTTGACATATATCAACGGTTCTTCCCTACCCCCTACTAAGGCAGGGGCATCTTGTTCACGTCGCCCGCTCCGTAATTGACAGTCGAGACGGGCTTGAACTCCGTGGCCATGAAGAGGTCGTACGCCGCCTTGATCTCGGTGAACTTATCGGGCTCGGTCTCTACCAGGGAATCGCCTCGCTCGTAGTCGTCGGTAATTTGATAGAGTCGGTGGGTGCCCGTATCGGGGAGATCATGGAGCTTCCAGCCGTCTTTGATGAACACTCGCCGTGTTTCGTAGTACGGGTTCTTCGGCTGGTCGACCACTATGGGTTTCTCCGGGATCTCCTGCCCATCCACCCAGTCGGGCAGCAAACTTCTTCCGTGTATACCGTCGGGGATCTTCTGGTTGAAGATATCCAGGAAGGTGGGAAACAGGTCGATGTGGCTGGTCTGCCGCGCGATCCGCTTTTTGGCAATTCCCGGTCCGACCACTGCCAAGGGTACGCGCACAATTTCCTCCCACAGCTCCTTGCCGTGACACCATCGCCCATGCTCGTTGAACGCCTCCCCGTGGTCCGAGGTCACAATGAAGATTGTGCGCTTCGCCGCGGGGAGGGTCATGAAGAAGTCGAGCATCCGCCCCACATGGTGATCGGTGAAGAGTACTTCCTGGTCGTAGCGGGATCGTCGATCGTCTCCGAACCGCTTGAACCCCTTGTGGTCCAGGTATTCCTTGTGAGGATCCATGAAGTGGGTCCATATCCAGAATCGACCCTTCGTGTTCTCCGGGTCCTTCAACCACTTCATGGCCATATTCGCCACCAGGTGAGAGTTGTACTTTGAGTCAATATGCCCGGGGCCTTCCGGGGACGCGCCCGACACTCGCCACTCCTGAAAACCCTGGCTCCAGCCGTAGTGGGGCTTGAACAGAAAGTGCGAGAGGACGGCGTTGCAGCGGACGTTATCGCCGCATATGTACTCGGCGGCAAATTTCTCCTTGCCCGACACGCGCAGCTCGTGCTTGTCGTTCCTCAATAACTCCGAGACATACTTGCCCGTCAACACGGCGGGTATGGACTGGCCGGTGTACGATCCCAGCGCGTAGGCGCGATCGTAGATGGTTCCGTTTTTCACAAGCCTGTCCAGGTTCGGCGTCACCGGGCGGTCGTAGCCCATGAACCCCGGCCCGTCCCAGCGCAGCGCGTCCACCGTGAGGAAGAAGAGGGAGACGTCTTTCGGCAGATCCGGGCGTTTCAAGGAGGTTGTCCCCTCCCCCGTGGCCCCGGCAGAACCACCCGAGGCGGCGGCGCGAAGCTCGTCGAGATCCAGGTCGGCGCCGGAGCAGTCCTCATCTACACCATTGTTCGGGATCTCCCGTGCGCCCGGGCGGATGGACGGATCCTCGTCGTTGCAATCCAGGCCACCCATCCAGCGGGCATGGCCGTCGCCGTCACCGTCTCCCAGCTTGCGGATGATCTTGCCGATCATCGGAGACATCCCGCCTGCGGAGTCGATCCTGTCCAGGGTTTGCGGAGTGTGCGCGATCATCGAACCGGCCCAGACGGGGCCCAGGAAGCCGAGTAAAAGACAGGCGCCGGCCGCCGGGACGAGCCACACGCGATCCCGCTTGAGAAGAGGCCAGAGGATGGCAATGGCAATCGTCGTCAGGACGATCCATGAGAAAAGAGGACCCGCACCGAGGCCGTCCTTCATCAAAAAACCCACGAAGCCGAAGATGCCCGTAGCGTCGGATCCCGTGTGCAGCGGGGGAGCGAGGGCTGCGGTCCATGCCGCGACGACAACCGCCAGACAGACGGCGGGGCGTCGAATAACCCCGAGAAACCCGGGGGATCGCGAGATGAGCACGGTCATCCAGGAGACGAGCCTCACGCCCATGAGGACGGCGATCGCGGTCAGAAGCAGTGAAGAGACAGAAAGGGCAAGTGCGGCGAGGCCGTGGTGGTGAAAGCCGGTGAGGAAAAAGAAGATCATCCGGTAGTACACCGGGAACAACGCGAGAGACCCCAGGCCCACGCCAAGGATCCGGGCGGCGGCGCCCGCGTTATCCCGGGAGGCGAGCGTGCGAATCCAGTCGGACGGCTTGCAACCCTCCGGCGCGAGCGCGCGAACCAGCACCAGGACAAGACCCGTCAAGAGGCCCACGGGAAGGTTAAGGCCTGACGCCACGGCAATGGATGCAAAGAGCGGCGCGCCCTCACCGAGCAGCGGCTCGACGATAGAGACGATCAACGCCCCGGTAGCTCCGGCAATCAGGCCGCCTGCGATCTCGCGCTTCATGAAGCGTTTCTAGCACGAAACCATCAACGATTCGCGTTTCTTCGTTGTTCTGGATATAGTGTTCTGCCGAAATGAAGGGAGAACCATGACTGACAAGACATATTGGGTAAAATTCGATCAACTCGAGAGTTTCATGAAGGATGTTTTCATTGGAGTGGGCGTGCCCGCAGATGATGCGGAGGTGTGTGCGGAAGTGCTGACGACCGCAGACAGGTACGGCATCGATTCCCACGGGATCTCCAGATGCAAGCCGATCTACTACGATCGGATCAACATCGGTATCCAGCAACCGGTCACGGAATTCGAGGTGGTCAAGGAAACGCCTACCACGGCATTGATCGACGGCCACCACGGAATGGGACACGTAGTTGCAAAACGCTCCATGCAGATGGCCATCGACAAGGCGCGGGAATATGGGCTCGGGATGGTCGCGGTGCGCAACTCCACCCATTACGGAATAGCGGGGTACTACCCGCTGATGGCCATCGAGAACGGCATGATAGGAATAACGGGCACCAACGCTCGCCCGTCCATCGCTCCCACCTTCGGGGTGGAGAACATGCTCGGCACCAACCCGCTCACCCTCGGTTGCCCCACGGACGATCCCTTCCCGTTCCTTCTGGACTGCGCCACATCAGTGAGCCAGCGCGGCAAGATCGAGGTGTACGCACGCGAGGGCAAGCAGCTCCCGGCGGGGTGGGTTATCAACCGGGAGGGCGAGACGAGCACCGACTCGGTGCAGATTCTGAAGGATCTGGTTGCAGGCACAGCAGCGCTGGTGCCGGTGGGGGGTATCGGCGAGGAGACAGCCGGGTTCAAGGGATACGGATACGCCACCTTCATAGAGATCATGTGCGCGGCGCTCCAGGACGGATCGTACATGAAACAGCTCCTGGGTATCGATGAGGATGGAAAAAGGGTTCCTTACAAGTTGGGCCATTTCTTTTTGGCCATCAACGTGGAGAACTTCGTGCCCGTCGAGACGTTCAAACTCATCGCCGGCAACATCACCAGGAGCCTGCGCGCGTCGGATAAGGCGCCAGGCGCCGAGCGCATCTACACCGCCTGGGAGAAGGAGCACGACAACTATGTCTATCGCAAGGACCGCGGAGCTCCCATCAACGAGAGCCTGCGCACGGAGATAGACACCATGCGCCGGGAACTAAAGCTGACCGGCTATACCTTCCCCTGGGATTGACTTGAAATCAGTCCCTCTTCCAGATGTCCGCGTTCATCTCCAGCGATCCGCGGGTCTGCTGGTAGATTTCCTTCATGGCGGCGAGCTTGTCCGGGTGCGATCTGGAGAGGTCGGTTTTCTCCCCGGGGTCGGTCTCCAGGTTGAACAACCGGTAGCGGTTTCCCGCGACTGTGTGGATTAGCTTGTATCCACCGTCGATGATTGCGTACATCTCCGGCATATACTCCCCGAGAGGCTGCTCCAGGAAAATTTGGCGATCGCCCTCTTCTTTTCCGATCATCATGGGAACAAGGCTTTTGCCCCGCGAATGTGCCGGGGGCTTCACCCCGAGCAGATCGTACACCGTGGCCGCCAGATCCACCTGAGAAACACGCCCCTTCACGCGCCTGGTCTCAACTCCGGGCACCACCCATACCCATGGAACCCGCACAACCTCCTCCCACAGGCGACGCCCGTGAAACAGGATGTCGTGTTCCATAAACGCCTCCCCGTGATCTGAAGAGATCATGATGATAGTGCGATCGGCAAGACCGAGTTTTTTCACTTTGTCGATGATGCGCCCGACATGGTGATCGACGAAGGCCACCTCCCCGTCGTACCTGTCCCGGTTCGTGTCGCCGAAACTCGCAAAACCCTTGTGGGGCAAGTACGCCTTGTGGAGGTCCATCATGTGGGCCCACAAGAAGAACCTGTCGCCCGTGAACTCGTCGTCCTCGAGAATATCGACCAGCTTGTCCGTTATCGCCGGGCTCGTGATCTTCTGGTCCTGGGCCTTGTCACCTGGTGGGATGACCATCTCCCAGCGATCGAAACCCTGCTCGAGGCCCGAGCGCTTGAAGTACGGGTGAGCCTGGACTCCGCCGGTCCGAAAGCCGGCGGCCTTCAGGGTCTCCGCCAGCATCTCGTTCTTGTTGTAGTAGATCCCCAGATGATTCGCGCTGCAGAAGGTCTCCGACGGATATCGTCCGATCAGGCTCGGCCCGATGGACCTCCCGGTGAAGGAGGAGAGCGCGTAAGACCTCTCGAACACGATGCCCCTGCTCGCGAGCTCGTCGATATTGGGAGAGAGATCTCGCTCGTACCCCATGTAGCCCACATCCCACCGAAGGGCGTCCACAGTGATCATTATCAATGAGAGCCCCTCTGGGATAACAACTCCGGCGTCGTCCTCGCTAATAGATTCGTCGGGCTCCGGATCCACGGTTGGCAGCGGGACCGCATCCTTTCCGGAGCAGTCCTCGTCGATGCCGTTGCCCGGCCTGTCGATGGCTCCCGGCCGGCGCCCGGGATCGTCGTCGTCGCAATCGCCTCCCCAGAAGAGAGCTGACGCCCCGTCACCGTCCCTGTCGAACATTCCTCTTGCGTGGGGGAGAATCCTGCTACCCAGGGCCGTCTCTACTTCCACTGCAGAACAGGCGTCGGCGCCTGAATCGAATTGACGCGCGGCCATGAAGGTTCCGGCGAGTCCGGCTCCCGTCATCAGCGATACAACGGGAATGAGCCATCGGTAACGAAAATTGGAGGTGACTACAAACGCCGCGCCGGCGGCGATAAAGGGAACGAACATGAGAAGGACGTGACGAATCTCGAGCTCATCCCTCTTGACCAGGCCCAGAAATCCGAACCATCCGGATCCGTCTACGGGTGAGAGGGCAATGAAACCTGTCAGCATTATGGGCGCAAGGAAGATGGAAGCTACGGCAAGAATTCGCATGGCGCTCCCCGGCACGATCCGAGCAAGCATGGGGACCGCAACGCGACAAAGCGCCTGCGACACGACGAAGATGCAAATGCCCAAGCCGATCAGGCCGACTGTCAGGAGGAACGCAGCCAGGCCCATGTGGTGAAAGGCCGCAAATGAGATGCGCCCCGCGTGAAATGCCGCAGTCAGCCACACTAACCCGGCGAGCTGGACGAGGATCGATCGGACGGTAAACAGGGCGGCGAAATTGGCATCGGTCGCGAGGCGTTTTTTGGTTTCCGTCAACCGCCGCATGGGATCCGCGCCTGCCAGCAGAAAAACACCTGTGGCCGCAAGAAGGCCTGCTATCATTCCGGGGACGGTGACCAGCCCCGCGTCCAGGACGCCGGCCGCCAGCTTATCCTGCGAGTGGCATGTAAATCCTTCCCCAAAACCGATCGCCGCACCCGCCGCGCCGCCGGTCAATATCGATGTCGGCCAGCGCCAGGGTGACGGGCGGGTCATTCCTCGGGATCCCCGTCCGGTTTCGTTCCCTCTTTTTCAGGGGAGCGACCCGAGAGGAACAGGGCGCTCTTCTTGTATTTCTTGATGGAATGAGCCACGAAAATCTTGATGACCGCTGTCGTGGGCACGGCCAGGAGGACTCCCAGGAAACCGAACAACTCCCCGCCGGCCATAAGTGCGACAATGATCCATAGAGGCTGGAGGCCGAGCTTTCCACCGAGAATCTTGGGTGTGATCAGCACGGCGTCGAGCAGCTGTACCACTCCGAACACCACGGAAACCCCGATGATAGAGCCCCATCCCTTCATCTCCAGGGCGGCCAACACAAGGGCGAGGACGAAACCGGAAGCGGCGCCCACGTATGGTATGAAGCACAGCAGGCCCGTCAGCAGGCCCACCCCGATCGCCACCGGGACGCCCACGATCGAGTAGCCGATGGAATACAGGGTTCCGAGCACCAGCATCACCGTGAACTGACCGTGCAGGAAGGCCGAGAGGCTCTTGTCCACGTCCCTGGCGAGCGAGTGAATGGTCTCGCGGTTCCTGCCGGGGATGAGGCGGTCGACCGCAGTTATGATCTCCGGGAAATCCTTGAGCAGGAAGAAGAGGAACAGGGGGAACATGAGGGCGCCGATGATGGTGAAAAACGCGGAGAATGTTGTGCCGAACACCTTGGTGGCAACGCTGGCCGCCGGGGCGATCATTTCGGAGCCGCCCTTCTCAACTCTATTCAGCACCTGGCCGAAAGCCTCGTTCCAGGATCCGGGAACCTCCATACCCAGGTTGCTTTCCACCCAGGGGATTGCGGTGGTCTGGAACTTGTCGGCGAGAGCCGGAAGGCGCCCAATAAAGGCTCTGAACTCCTCGAACACCTCGGGGATGATAAAGAACAGGACCGTGAGAAATCCGACGGTGAGGCCGAACATGGTGATGACGGTGGCGGCGGCGCGCCCGATGAACTTGATCCTCGAGAGGCGCGTGACCAGTGGGTTGAGGACGTACGCCACAATGAAGGAAAGAATGGCGAGGGTGGCCAGGCGCTCCAGCTTCCAGGCGAGGATGAGGAAGACCACCAGAATGCCTAGGCCCCACAGCCATCGCTTGATCATTATTCTAGAATTGTCTTCCATGTTCGACCAAGTCTATCGACGGGGGTGAGGGCTGGTCAAGTTCCACCTTGGTTCATTGCTTCACGTAATCGCAAACGTACAAGGTGGGCTTCTTGACGTTCAGAAACAGATCCTCGCCCGCCGGTATCAGCAGAATATCATACTGATTCGGCCTTATTGTCGGGTTCTTTCCATAACCCCAGTCTATTTCTCCAGACAGAAAATGCATTGTCTCCTGGTTACCCCCGACATTGAACACGAACTCGCCCACCGGCAGATACCCGAACGTCGATGGGGATTTTTTGCCCTGGCCTTCAATTGAAGCGCTCATCACGCCATTGTCATAGCGGTTGATCACGCCGGGTTTTGTGCCCTGGAAATACTCTTTTATTCCGGGAAATGCCTCGGCCAGTGTCTCGAAGTCCATGTTTTCATTGGAAAACATCTGTTTTACTTTTTCATCCATTGATTCACCTCCATTTGTGGTGTCAGTCACTTTTTTTCTCTGAATTTATCCGGCTCAAGTAGCGATCATGCAACCGCGTCAGTGCCAGCAGGGAGATGATCGCCCCACAGGTGCACAGGAACATGTCCCACTGGGTGTCCCATATGTCGCCCTGGGTGCCGAGGAAGTCGTCCGCCGCCTCGCCTGTGCCCAGCGCCACCCACCACTCGATGAACTCGTAGACCGCGCTCACCGCCAGGCATATGCAAGTCACGATGAAGAAGAGCCACTTGCCCCGCCTGAGCGGTGAAGTGCGCAGCAGCACCTCCCGGACGAGGATCGCCGGGATGAAGCCCTGGGCGAAGTGGCCCAGCCGATCGTAGTAGTTGCGACTCAGGTCGAAGGTCACCTTCAGCCACTCGAAGGCCGGGTTCAGAGCGTAGGTGTAGCGCCCCCCGACGATCAGGATGATCGCGTGAACCCACAGCAGGAAGTAGGTCAACCGGGTCAGCTTGAAACGGCGGTAAGTGACCGCCAGCACAACCGCGCCGATGAGGACCGGGGCGATCTCCAGAAACCAGGTGAAGGTGTCCGCCGGGCCGAAATAGGACCAGACGAAAATTATCAGGAGCGTCCCGATGAGGATCGTTCCAAAAACGCTGCTTTTCACGATTCTCCCTCTGTTCGCCCGCAGGGTACTACGATCACAGACACAACAGGCCTCCAGGTCATTCGGGGACTTCGCGCAGGTTGATCTCCACGATGGTCACTTTGCCCTCCACCACCTCGATCAGCTTCATCTCCGAAAAGTGGTCCTTTGCGCTCAGGCTCACCCGATGTTGGCCGGGACGCAGGAGCACCCCCGTCTTCTCGAACATCTTCACCGGACCGAGCCTCGTCTCGTCCACCTCGAGCACCGCGGTTTTGGGCTCGCATTTAAATCTGACTGTGCCTCTCGGCCCGGGATCGACCGGCTTGTGCGCCCCTCCGCAGGAAACCAGAAAAACCGAAACCAAAAAAAACAAGAACACCCGGGCTGGAGATCCGGACGGCATCACGGTTCCAGACGGTAGTTGGGCGCCTCTTCGGTGATGATGACATCGTGCACGTGGCTCTCGCGAAGCCCCTGAGGAGTAGATCGGATCAGGGCGGTGCGGCGTGTGAGCATGGTGGCGATGTCCGGTGAGCCGGTATAGCCCATACCGGAGCGCAAGCCTCCGACGAGCTGGAACAGTATATTCGCGAGCGGACCTCGGTACGGAACACGCCCTTCGATACCCTCGGGGACCAGTTTCTTGTTTTCGGATTCCGCCTGAAAGTACCGATCCTTGCTGCCGGCGCGCATGGCCCCGATGGAGCCCATGCCTCGGTAAACCTTGTAGCTGCGGCCCTGGTAGAAGACCATTTCCCCGGGTGACTCGTCGGTTCCGGCAAACATACTGCCGATCATGATGGACTCGGCGCCCGCCGCCACGGCCTTGACGACATCGCCCGAGAACTTGATTCCACCGTCGGCTATGACGGGAACACCGAGCTTCCCGGCCACGTCGACGCAGGCCATGATGGCGCTGATCTGGGGTACGCCCACCCCCGCCACGATTCGCGTGGTGCAGATGGAGCCCGGTCCTATCCCGATCTTGACCCCGTCGGCGCCTGCCTCGATGAGCGCCTTGCAACCTTCCGCCGTCGCCACGTTACCGGCGATTATTTGTGTGCCCGGATATTCCTTTTTTGTTCGCGCAACGGCATCGATCACCGCTTTTGTGTGACCGTGTGCCGTGTCGATAACGAGTACGTCCACACCCTGCTCCACCAGCGCTGCCGACCTGCGCGCGCGGTCGGCCTCCAACACGCCGATGGCGGCGCCCACCAGCAACCGCCCCAGGTTGTCCTTCACGGCGTCGGGGTTCTGGTCGGCCCGCTGCAGATCCTTGATGCTGATGAGCCCGATGAGCTTGCCGTCATCGTCTACGACCAGGAGCTTCTCGATCCGGTGTTTGTGCAGAAGCTTCTTGCAATCCTCCAGGGGCAGGTGCTCCTCTGCGGTGATCAGCTTCTTTGTCATGAGAGCCGAGACCTTGAGTGAGAGGTTGGTCTCGAACCGCACGTCCCGATGGGTGATTATCCCCGCCAGCTTTCTGGTACCGGGTTCCACCACGGGAAAGCCCGAGAAGCCGTAATTTCGCATGGCGTCTCGCACGTTGGACAACGACTGGTCCGGCGTCACGGTGACCGGGTCGACGATCATTCCGGTCTCGGACTTCTTGACCTTGCGCACCTCTGCCGCCTGTTCCTCGGGTGAGAGGTTCTTGTGGATGATGCCGATGCCGCCGGCCCGCGCCATGGTCACAGCCGTTTCCGCCGCAGTCACCGTATCCATGGCGGCGCTGACAAGCGGAATGTTGAGCTTGATCTCGCGGGTCAGCCGAGTCGTCACGTCCACCTGGGCGGGCATGACCTCGCTGTAACAGGGCTTCAGTAAAACGTCGTCAAAAGTAAGACAGATTTCCGGTTCGATGACGCTCACGTTGCCTCCTCGCCTCGGGGCGCTTTGGGGAATAGGAAATCCTATATGTCCTGTCGTGTTTGTAAAGGATCAATGGCGGGTGCACGACAACAATACAGTTACAGCGGCGATGGATTCAGTTGCTCAGAGCCCTGACAACACAGACAGGATAGAACGTTTTCCCGAAGGGCCCACCGCAGTGCACGCACAAGAATCGGTGGTGAGGCTATCCGAGTCGGAGTCGGAATCCGAGTCGGAGTCCGAGTCGGAATCCGAGTCGGAATCCGTATCGGCGTCGCTGTCAGAGTCCGCATCGGCGTCTGTGTCCGCATCGGCATCGGAATCCGTATCGACATCGGTGTCGGAGTCCGCATCGGCGTCTGTATCTGTGCCAGCATCGGCGTCTGTCTCTGTGTCCGTGTCGGTGCCTGTGTCCGTGTCGGTATCCGTGTCGGTGTCCGTATCCGTATCGGTATCCGTATCCGTGTCGGTGTCCGTGTCGGTGTCAGTCGATCCGCCTTCGTAAACAGTGACGTCATCGATGTACCAGCCGGCCCGTTCCACAACACTCGACGCCATCATGTGAAACTCGATTGCGGCGCTGCCGCCCACGAAAGGTGTCAGGTCCACTGTCTGCTCAACCCATGCGGTCGGCGCCACGTATGAACCTCCACAGTGCTGAAAGACGCTCGTCCCGTTTACGTAGATTTCGGCCCAGTCCCAATTGGCGAAAAGGTCCGTCCATTCCCAAAACGAGAGGGTTGCGGTGGTATAGGGCGAAAGATCGACGGAGAAGGAGAGGATGCTGTCATCCGCAGTGTTGGTCGCGATGCAGGTATCGTATCCGTCGTTGTTTCCTATGTTCGTATGGCAGTCATTCAGCACCGTACCCCACATGTTGGTACCGGAATGGGGCGCCGTCGGCGCAGCGTAGGAAGTGCAGACCGGAGAGAACGAATACACTCCCCACTCCCAATCGAGGGTTCCGGTGAAACCGCCGTTGCTGGCTTCGAAATCGGTACTGAAGACCGTTGCCAGGGTTGAATCCGGCGACTTGTCAGCGGATACCGCCTTCAGGGCCAATGGGACCGTCGTCCCACCGGCCTCCACATTCAGAAGATACTCATTGTGGGACCGCAGCTCCGCATCGATCTGTTCTTGCAAGCTCGGTTCGCACGAAACGACTCCAAGTATGATCAGGGCCAGCGCTGTTGTGAATAAAGTAGTTTGCATGATCTATATTTACCTTTCATCTCAATTGCTAACATAGACCCGATATGGGCCGGTCGCAATCCGGAGCTTGAGCAGGAACCCCGGTTCGGTGTAAGTTCTCCCTGGTTCCATGATGACGAACGCAATGGACAACACACCCCGCGCAACGTCCCTGTTGACGTCCAAGAGGGTCTCTCTGTGGCTCATGTGCGCGGCCATGATCTTCATCGTCGCCCTCAAGGAAGACCGGGTCGGCTGGCCCTTCTGGAATCTCTTCGGCTGGCCCCTCATGGGGGCATCGTTGCTGCTCTCCAGGCGCTGTCCGGACCGAAATTGGTTCAAGACCTGCGTCCTTTTCGCGTACACAATGACGGTGCTCTGGTTCACCAGGGTCGACGGGGACACATCCAATTTGCACGTGCTCGAACTGACCCTCACGCTCGGCGTCGGGATCCTTGTGGTGCCCGCCCTGCTCGCAAAATACTGGCTCAAGACACCGCTGGACTACCGGTGGTTCAGCGGCCGATGGTCCCTCCAAATGTGGATCTGGCTGCCTCTGGGCACCGCTCTGGCTTTCGCAATACTGTGGGCCTATTTCTTCAAATGGACGCCGACCCTCCATCACGCATGGCCACTGCCCCTGGAAGGAGACCGGACCGAGGGCCTTTGGCGAATATTCTGGGGTTGCAACCTGGTCGGAATATGGGACGAGCTGGCGTGGATCAACTTCGCCTTCGTGCTCCTGTTGCGACACTTCAGTTTCCGTGAGGCAAACCTGGCCCAGGCGGTCTTCTTCACCGCCTTTCTCTACGACATGGCTTTCTTCGGTGTGGGCCCGATATTGATCTTCGCCTTTGCGCTGATTCAAGGCTACACGTACAAGAAAACCCAATCGCTCGCCTACATCATCATCCTGCACCTGATGATCGATACCGTGCTCTTCTACATGATCGCGAATCGATGGTATCCTGGATGGGGTTGGCATCCTTGAGGGAAAGGAACTCATCGATCATGCGCGGACGCCTTCGGAACACTAAAACGGTCGTTCTCCTTTGTGCTCTAATGATCCCGGTTTTGACCTCTGCCGACTCGCGGGGCGTCAACGTCACCATGCCCCTGGTGGAAAAGGCCCTGCGTTTTCTGCGGAACAAGGCCCTTGCCCCACCGCCCGAGGCAACACTGTTGCGCGCGGGGACTGTGCGTGTCTGCGGGGAAGATCTTGCGGCGCCCGGATGCAAGATCCCCGGCATGTTCCCTCCAAAAAAGGGGGTGAGCGGACCGGACGCTAATCGAGCATGGCGCGGAATTCTGGAGTCCGCCCTGGCCGCCGCCAGCCTTTCACAAGAGGATTTCGACAAGACGGTCTTCCAGCGCTACGTGATGGACGCCATGGTCGAGGCGATGGAAGATCCCTCCGGGTTCTACATTCTGCCGTCCGCGTACAAGAAGATCGGATCCATTCCGGAAGATTTCGTCGGCTTCGGATTGCGAGTCTATCCAAAAGACGACGTCCTCGAGATCATAGCGGTTCACGAGGGCTCCCCTGCGTACGATGCGGGCCTGCTTCACGGGGACAGGATCATCCGGATCAACGGCAAGGGCGTTTCGGGAGTCAGGCGTCCGATTGCGCTCGCCGCGCTGTGGGGAGCGGACGGTCACAAGATCCAGGTTTCGGTTACCCGGAGGGGAGGCGTCACACGAGATATCAAGATCTGTTATTCGCCGTGGAGTTTCACACCCTTCTTGCTCGAACGTCACGGGGACCTGGTCTCGATTCACGTGAGATATTTCGGAAAGGGTCTGGCAAAAACCGTCGCTCGCGAACTCGCCGGATCCTGTGGCGGGCTGGTGCTCGATCTGAGGAACGCGGCGGCGGGCGGCGAGGACGAAATGATCGCCCTGGCGGACCTGTTGCTCAAGAAGGGTTCCATCGGTTCAAAGGAAATGCGCGGGGATCTGGGCAGCCGGAAATGGGCTGCGAAGCCCGGGTCGCCCGGTGAACGCCTGGACGTTCCCGTGGCAGTGGTAATCAACGGCGGAACCAGTGGCCTGGCGGAAATTTTCGCATCTGCCATTCGAAAAGCCGGGCGCGGTATACTGATCGGTCGTCGGTCCGCCGGGGTCGACACCCAGGAAACTATTCACCCGTTCAAGGACGGTTCGGCTATTCAGATCACTTCCACGCGCCTGAAGGGACCGGACGATACCTCCCTGGCGAACGGGGTGCTTCCGCATCTGGAGACCAGGCGCTCCGAGGTCGTCCGCTTGGGTGTTCGCGTTCTGGATCTCACCAGGGGATCGGAAATGAATGATCTCCTCGAGGCCGCGAGGCAGGCCATCGCCCTTCCCTGAGACAAGCAGTGAAACACTTCATCACATCGTTGAAAGTTACCCCGGCGGTTGCCTGTATCTGGGTTCTGGCGACGATCTCCCTGGCCTCTTTCCCCGGAGATCGACTCGGCGCCCAGACGGATCCGATCGAGGCATGGCTGGACCACGGACGTGGTTGCCTCGATGGTGTGTTCAGCCTGGAGGCCGACTTCACGCAGGAGACAATCCACGTTCTGGGCGGTGACATGGAGGTGATGGAGGGCACGGTTCAACTCCGTCGGGGATCGAGGATCCGTCTGGAATACAAGAAACCGCAGCGCATGCTGGTGGTTTCAGACGGAAAGGTGGTCCGCGCCTGGAAACCTGAAACCAGGACCGTCATCGAGGGATCTTCACGCAAGGATATGGTCGCGCTGGCATTTGGCTTTGTGCTCGGAGAGCGCGAGACACAGGCGTTCGACACCCGTTTTGTGGGAGGGGATGCGCAGCCGGCGAAAGGATCCCGAGGGGTCGTCGAGCTGGTTCCCCGAACACCGATCCCGCTGGTGGAACGTATACTCCTGACCATGGAAGGTTCCTGCCCATCGGTGAGCCGGGTCGTCCTGATCGACCGCGCCGGCACCGCCACCCGTTTCACCCTGACCAACGTCAAGACCAACATCGGCATCGGCCACAAGCGATTCATCTTCGTGCCCCCCAAAGGAGCCAAAATTATTAGGCCCTGAGCGCCCTCATCGTTATCTTGATCATCAATGGCATGGGAGTGTACCTTTGTTCAGCACTTCCATCCGGTCGGTCCGCGGTTGTCGCCGGCCGTCCTATTACAGAAAGTGCGCTAACGGTCGCATGTCGCAAGAAAACATAATTGTCATCAACGTCGATTTCGGAGAAACCCGGGTGGCGGCGATCGAAGACGGCATGATCGTGGAGTTGATGCTGGAGCGCGCTCAGAATCGTTCCCTGGTAGGCAACATCTACAGGGGAAGAGTGAATCGCGTACTTCCTCAGATGCAGGCGGCGTTCGTCGATGTTGGCCTGGAGAAACACGGCTTCCTCCACGTGTCCGACATAGTCACCAGTGACGAACTCGAACCGTTCACCGATGCGAACTCGGGCGAAACGAACGGTCGCGAGAACGGGGACAAGCCTCGCCGAAAATCGCGACGCACCTCGATCAAGGAAATAGTCAAGGAAGGTGAACCCCTCTGCGTTCAGATCTCCAAGGATCCAATCGGCACCAAGGGATGCCGGATCACCGCCGAAGTGTCCCTGGCAGGGCGACACCTCGTATACATGCCCTTCAGCGACAGGGGAGGCATCAGCAGGAAAATCTCCACGGAAGAGGAGCGCAAGAGGCTCTCCAAGATCCTGAAGCGCATCGCTCCGGGAAAGGGAGGCCTCATCGCCAGGACCGTTGCCGAATCCGCGAGCGCCGACGCCCTCGAAGCGGACTCCGGATACCTGACCGATACCTGGAGATCGATCCTGGACCGCTACAAGAAGCGTTCGAAACCCGGGCTGCTTTACGAGGAGCTGTCGCTTCCCCTGCGCGCGGCAAGAGATCGCCTAAACGATTCTGTGGGGCGAATGGTGATCGACGACGTCCAGACCGCGAATCAACTCAGGGATTTCGTGGACAGTTTGATGCCCGCCCGGCTCGATTCTATCCAGGTCTACGACGGTGATGAGCCCATCTTCGACGCGTTCGGTATCGAGGAGGAAATCAAGCGTGCTCTGGACCGGGTAGTTGAACTCCCATCGGGTGGATCCCTGGTCATCGACCAGGGTGAGGCGCTGACCGCCATCGACGTCAACACCGGGAAGTTTGTGGGCAAGGGGTCGAGGGATCAGGAAGAAATGATCCTGCGCACCAATCTCGAGGCCGTCAAGGAAATCGCCTACCAGGTACGGTTTCGCAACATCGGCGGATTGATAGTGCTCGACCTCATCGACATGGACCGTCCTGCCAACCGAAACAAGGTCATGGAGATCCTCAAGGGGGTCCTCGAAAACGACCGGGCCAAGACATCGGTAATTCAGATCTCGCGATTCGGCCTGGTGGAGATGACCCGGGAGCGCACACGAGAGAGCCTCGGGCGCACCCTCCACGAGAGGTGCATATACTGCGACGGAACCGGAAACACCCTTTCGCGGGTAACGGTGGCAAACGAGGTGCTTCGAGAGATCCGGCGACGTCACGACGAGATCCGAAGCCCTCAGATCGAGATCAAGGTCCACCCGTTCGTGGCCGAGGTCTTCAAGGGCGAGGGCTCGCGCCCCTTGAAAGCGCTCCAGAACAAGATCGGAAAAAAGGTGATCGTCACGTCCGACAAGACGGTCCATTTGGAAGAATTTCAGGTTCGTGCCCGCCACCCGGGCAAGGGCCAGGAGGAATCATGAACGATTCAAATAGAGACCAGGAACGAGTCACGATCAACAAGGAGTTCGAGAGCTTCGACGCGTTCATCCATGAGTACGTGACGAATATTTCGAGGAGCGGTGTCTTCATCCGGTCCAAGGTTCCGCTCGAGATCGGCACCTATGTCAACCTGCGGTTCACGGTCATCATGGAGGACATCGAAACCATCGAGGGCACCGGCGAGGTGGTGCGCGTGGAGGACGATCCGCCGGGTATGGGCGTGGTCTTCACCGAACTCACCACCTACAGTCAGGGATTAATTGAGCGGCTGCTCACGCGCTCAATAGGGCACTAGAAGTTGGCCCCCATCATCTTCCCCTTCCCCTATCTCAGGGGAAGGCCGGGATGGGGTTACGGGAATGTGGGGTTGTTCCAGCTGAACGGCCCGGTCTCCACCCAGTAAGCCGACGACGTGGTCAGCACCGGGTCGATGACGCACGTGTCGCTCCACACGCCGCCGGCCCATTCGATATCGGCGACCTTCCATCCGTCCCCGCCGTCCCAATATCCAGCGTTGTTGAAACCGGTGACCTGCGGGCTCAACCCGAAGGTGGTCTTGCGTATTCCGCCGCAGTAGATATTGACCACCGGGTGTGTGGTGGTCGATGTGCCGTAGTAGTGCACGAGCACCCGGAAGCTGTGACCCGAACCCGGATTGTCGAGATTGATATTCTCCGGAATACCAGACGTGGAAATGTTGTCTATATCGAGGCGAGGGTTCGGGTTGCCGCCGACATCCGGATAACCCCAGTTAACGGCGTGGTTGTAGTCTTTACAGTTGTTGTACCCGCAGTCCTCGTGCCCGAACGTGGTCGAGAACCAGTCGCTCGTGTAACTGGAATCCGTTCTACCCAGTCTCAGATCTATGTCCGCTGTTCCGGTGGTATCCCAGCACAGCTCGACACGAAGTCCCTGGGCAACCACGTTTATCACCCAGGTACAGGTGAGGGTTCCGTTAATCGGGGACACGATGGTGAGCGTCAATGTGTGCGTTCCCGACAGATTGAAATAGAGATTGAGTGTCGACAGACCCGCTCCCGAGACCGAGGTGACGGCGGATCCGTTCATGGTGAAGCTGTTGGTTCCCAGCACGATATCGCACGGCCCCTGCGTGAGCGACCAGGTCCATATGGCGGTGTTCCAGTCGGATGCGTTGTAGATTCCCGGATAACCGGTGATCGTTTTGGTTACGAAAGGCTGGGCATCGCCCACGGGGTACGAGCAATCGATGGGCGGTGAGCAACAGAGATCGTCGTCAACGCACCCGTCGCAATCGTTGTCCACGTAATCGCAGACTTCGGGAGTTGGTACTATTCCGCCGGTGCACGGGCCCCATGTTCCGAATTCTCCCACGGGCACGCAGCTCTGCGACCCGTCAACGCACGCGCCCACGTTGTGGTAGTTGGGGGGTCCGAGGAAGCAGCTCTGAACCATCCCGATCTGACACGAGCAACCCTCGTCCACGGTGCCGTTGCAGTTGTTGTCGAGACCATCGCAATGCGCTGCCTCGTTTACGAGCGAGTAGTTACAACCCGTGGGGGTTCCGCATTCCGGTACGAAAACACTGGTTCCGCATGTCGAAGTATCAGTGTCGGTGTCCGTGTCGGTGCCCGTATCCGTATCCGTGTCGGTGTCAGTGTCCGTGTCAGTGTCGGTCCCGGTCTCGTCGGTAAACCCGTCGCAATCGTCATCGATCGAGTTGCCGGGAATCTCGGTCATGCCAGGGTTGATGGACGAATCCGTATCGTTGCAATCGAAGTCCTCGCACCACCAGTCCGAATCCATGTCGAGGCACTCCGGGTCGGAATCCGTATCAGTGTCGGCGTCAGTATCCGAATCCGTGTCCGAATCGGCATCCGTATCCGTATCTGAATCCGAATCCCCGTCCGTATCGCCGTCCGAATCCGAATCCCCGTCCGTATCCGAATCGCCGTCCGTATCCGAATCGCCGTCCGTATCGTTCGTTCCCGAATCCATGAACTGGCTCAGCCCCGAACCTTCGCCACAGCTCGACCACAAGAAAACGAAACAAACCAAAATGAAAATGACAAACGAATTTATACGGGTCATCACAACTCCTGTCTGAAAAACGAAGCTACTGATTTTAACCGATTAGAGTTCTTTTTCGGTAGATTTTTCCAAAAATATGGAAGTTTCGTCACAGCAAATGCTGATCAGAACTTGCCGCCGATGATGTGACAACCGAGGGTTGTGCGCCCCGTGCCGTCCATCGATATGATCGGGGCGATCATCGGGCCACTGATTTCCAACGAGGCGGCCGCTTTTTGGAATCTTGGCTCGGGTTTCTTGAAGATTGCGTAGGAAACGGCCTCCAGGGCCGGGGGAATCAGTATCGCGATCATGTAAAGCGAAAACAGGGTCATGCTCTCGTTGGCGTCGTCCGGGCTGTCCTGCCCCATGACACCAACCCATATCAATGCGTCCACTCCATAAGCCAGACCGTTGCCGGCCACTGATCCGAGGAAACCGGCCCACGGGGGAAGATCATAGAAATTGTTTTTGTTTCCATACAACCACGTGACCACACCCCCCGCTGCGGCGGATCCCAGGAAGTACAGCCCTCCGGCCGTGATGAGAGGCAAGGTGCCACCATATCCGTAGTGAACGGTGAGCCCGATCGCAATCCCCACGGCCTGAACCGCCACGCCCATGCCGTAGATTTTCATTGTGTGCCCAACGTCCGAAGACGGTATCGGGGGAAGGGGCGGGGTCGGCGGAGGCGTCAGTGATCCGGGCGGCGGAGGCGCGCTCGATCCCTGTACGGGCCGCGGCGGCGCGATCGCGCCGGGCGCAAAGAAAAGGGCTCCCTTGGCGTCCATATCCAACGGAACGCCTCCGGTACCCCCCCCGCCGGCAGCCGGCGCCATGGTGAATTCGACGATCTTGCGGGTCTGGGAAACAACGGTCACCGTCTTCTCGACATCCTCGTACCCGGCGAGAGACACGCGAATCCTGTGTTCCCCCGCGCCGATCACCAGCGGCTGACCCAGTGGAGTGGTGCCCATTGCCTCCCCGTCAACCAGCACCGTTGCCCCCGGAACATTGGTGTTGACCTCCACCTGCGCGATCATCTTGTTTATCGACGCAATGTTTTTCCTGACCTCCGATCGCATCTCGCCGCCAAGATCCGCGCCGAACTGTGTGAGGATCTTCCGAAAAACCTGTAACGCCTGAGGGTACTTGTGCATTGCCTTGAGACACATGCCCAGATTGAACATGGCGTTCTTGGTGGGGAATTTCGCCACGGACGCCTCGAATTCCACTGCGGCGCCCGCAAAGTCTTCCAATTCCATCATGGCGAAGCCGTTCTGGAAATGGGTCTTTGCCTCTTCTTTTTCGTTCGCATGTACAACTGCGGTAACTGCGATAAAGGCCAGACCGACTACCACGGCATGTGCCACGCACGAGAATCTCGATTTCATCTCACCTCCAGGAACGCTGGTTTCCAACAACCTCTACTCGAATTTATCCGCCATCTTAGTCCCCTTTGCTCCTTTTTGCAGCGAGGAATTTTTCTTTGGCGGCTTTGTGGTCTTGGGTCCCGGTGCGGAAGTAATCGCGGGAGGCGACGCGGTCGACGATTTGGACTTCTTCTTTTTCTTCTTCGACCTGGACGAGCTTTTTGCCGACCCGCTCTTTTCGGGCACAACACTCGAGGCCGAATCCGCCGATCCGGGCTTGAGCGAAACGACTATCTTCTGATCGGCGTTCTGCATCACCGAGGCCACGAAGGGCTCGAAACCATCTTTCTCGACACGCAGGATAGCGTTCGAGTCGACCCTGTTTACCGTGAAGGGATTTATGGTCACCAGCATATCGTCGAAGAAGATGCGGGCGCCGTCAGGCGCTCCTTCGACGCTGATAGTCACCGAGGTGGGCTGCGGCGCGGTTGGGGCCTCAACGGGCGCAAGTGTTCCCGGGGCCGGATCCGAACTGTTGCCCGAAACGAGCACAGCTGTAATCACACCACCGATTGTTATGATTGCGGCGGCGGCGACCACGAGCAGGAGCGTCCTGGTCTGGGATCCTGACGCGGGCTTCGTCTGCGTCCACCCGGCTGGAGTACCCTGGCGGGCAGCCACCTGGGACAGCACGTTGGCCGCGACCTGGCTGTCTTCGAGTCCCCCACCGGAGGTATCCCCCAGGCTTCCGCCGGCGAATGTGATCTTGTTGGCGGCTGCGGCTATCCGGGTGAGTTTGTCCTGACGACCATCGAACGCGGTAAGTCCCTTGAGGGTCTCCACAAATTCCACCGCGTTCTGATATCTGTCGGCGGGATCCTTGTTGAGCGAGCAAAACAGCGCGTCATGTGCCTCGACCGGAAATCCCTCGAAGGCCTCCAGAGGAGGAACGGGGTTCTCGGTGAGGATGCTGATGATGATCTCGGTGAAGTTGCTTCCATTGAAGGGAAGCTTGGCGGTGAGCATCTCATAGAAAATGACGCCCATCGAGTAAATGTCGGCCCTGTGGTCGAGATCGGCGGAGCCACGGGCCTGCTCGGGGGCCATGTAGGCCGGCGTGCCCATGACGGAACCGGTCTGGGTGAGTTTTTCCCCGCCAACTCCCTCGATGAATTTGGATATCCCGAAGTCGATGAGCTTGATCTTCGGGGGGGCATTTTCCTGGCGGACAATGAAGATGTTGTCGGGCTTGAGATCCCTGTGCACTATTCCCTTGATATGCGCTGCGTTGAGAGCCAGCAGGGCGGGCTCCATGATCCCGCACGCCGCACCCAGCTCCATGGGACCCGTGCGGGCCAGCATCTCGCCGAGGCTCTCCCCTTCCAGGTACTCCATGACCAGGTAAGGTTCGCCCTTCGGAGAGATGCCCACGTCGAGCACATCGATGATGGCGTCGTGCCCGATGGCTGCGGCGGCCTGGGCCTCCCGGTAGAAACGTTTGACCACTTCCTCGTTCTGAGCGAGCTCCGAGTGCAGGAATTTGATCGCCACCATCTTTCCAATGATGATGTGCTCTCCCTTGTACACAGAGCCCATACCGCCCTGGCCCAGAAGAGTGGTCAGGCGATACTTCCCGTCGAGGGTTTTTCCCGTATAAGTGTCCGCGCTCATATTAGTCCCAAGTCCCTTTAAAAACGATGTCCCATTTATAACAGTTCCTATGATAAAATACCCTTCACAGCGTGCGAAGAGTTGAAAAAAACATATCGGGCGCAATAAGTGTGAGGAGACCTTTCATGCGGCAACTAAAAATGATCCGGTACATTGTAACCACGCTCGCGCTGATCGGGCTGGTGTCCGGATGCGTGGATACGGAGATCAAGCCCACCGGAGGAGGGGATACGGATTCGGACTCCGATTCGGACTCCGACTCCGATACGGACTCCGATACCGACTCCGATTCTGATACCGACTCCGATACCGATTCTGACACTGATTCCGACACCGACTCCGATACCGATTCCGAGTGTACCGATCCGGTAGCCGGGGCGCCGTCAGTAACAAGTGACATCGCGATTAGCTTGCAAGCGGTCGACACCTCGGGCACGTACCAGCTCACCTTCAGCGAGGACGTGGAAAACGTGGACGGCGCCTCCGTCACCTGGACCGCCACTTCCGGCGGCTCGGGAGTGCTCGACTCGATCACTCAGGTAGATGGAGCGACCTACGATATCGCGTTCTCCGGGGTCAGCTGGGGCGAAACCTACACCATCGAGGTGAGCACCGGCGTGACCGACGTGTGCGGAACCCCGCTAGAGAGCGCCTTCACCGCCGAATTGGAGTGGGCCGCGCTCAGCTGCCCCCTGCCCAATAGTTACACCACGGGAATCCCCTTCGACACGAGCGGCTACTACGATGACGAGTATTGCTATTCATCGGACAGCGCTTATAGGCTGTGGGACCTGAGCGGTCTCGGAGCGGTGGCCCTGTGCATTGTCGGCACCTACGACGTGGAGTCGTGCTGCGACGATTTCTACGTGAAGAACGGCTCGGGCACCATCCTCTTCACCGGGACCTACAACGGCTCTTACAGCCAGCTCGTACAAGATGATCAGGCGATAACGTGTGTCGATAGCGACTATTCGATCACCTACAACGGGTACACGGTCTCTGCCATCACCTGGATCTGAGCCCTATTCGTCAGTCGGTGAATTAAAGACCACGAGGGACGCGACATCCATAACCTCGAGTTGCTCATCGAGATCCAGGGCCTTGACCGCATCCTCCAGCATCTGCTTGCAATAGGCGCAGCTGGTGACCACGGTTTCCGCCCCGGCGTCGATCGCCTGCTGGATCCTCATGTTGTTGATACGATCGTCGCTCTTCAGGTCCATCCAGTAATGACCGCCGCCTCCGCCGCAACACATTGAGCGCCGCTGCGAGTCCTTCATCTCCAGGATCTTTGAGTTGGCGACCTTCTGGATGACCTTCCGCGGTTCGTCGTAAACGTTCTGATAGCGCCCCAGGTAGCACGGATCCTGGTAGGTGACTCGCCTGGTGCTTGCGGACTCGGGCGCGAGCTTGCCGGACGAGATCAATTCGTGCAGGAACTCGGTGTAATGCACGACGTTGTAATTGCCGCCGAACTGCGGATGCTCGTTCTTGAGGGTGTTGTAACAATGGGGGCATGAGGTAACCAACACACGGAACTCGCGCTTGTTGAGCAATTCGACCTGTTTGTCCACGGCCTCCTGAAATATACGCTCATCGCCGATGACCCGCGCCGGATCACCGCAACATATTTCATCCTTGCCAAGCACTCCAAACTCTACCCCGCACTGGGAAAGCAGCTTGCAGAAGTCCCGGGCGATCTGCTGCTTGGTCAGATCAAACGATGTAAAACATCCGGGCCAGTAAATCACATCGCACTTCTCGCCCGAACCGACTACGCGGATGTCCAGATCTTTCATCCAATCCATCCGGTCGTCCTGATGACCGAACGGGTTGCCCGTGGTGTCCATCGTTCGCAACGCGCGCGCGGCCTCGTCCGGCAGCTCTCCTTGAATCAGAACCTGATTGCGCCTCACCTCGATAAACGTATCCACATGGTCGATACAGGCCGGGCAGACCTCCATACAAGCGGCGCAGGTCCGGCAGTACCAGATGAACTCCTCGCCTTCGAGCCCGTCGCCTACCACGGTTGGAGGCTCCGTTTCACCGGCGTCACCGCCGTCTGCGGCCTTCTTGTCGAGAAAGTCCAGACACGAGGAAATAAACTGCTTGGGAGAAAAGATATTGCCGATGTCGAACGCGGGACAGACCTCCTCACAGCGGCCACAGGAGATGCAGGCGTCAAAATCGAGCCGCTGCTTCCAGGTGAAATCCACCGCGGTTTCCACACCGACCGAAAAGGTGTCTTCGTCGAAATCGTCGCTATCCATGAGCTCCTCCAGGTTGACCCTGGAGAGCTCGCCTCGCGGTTTCAGTTTGGCAAAAAAGATATTGGTGGGCAGGGCCAGTAAATGGAAAAACTTTGTGTATGGTATCAGCGCGATCCAAGCCATGGAAAGGACGGTGTGTGTCCACCACAAGATCTTGTGCGCGCAGGCGCCGGATTCTTCCGAAAGCCCGGCAAACAACAGGCTGAGCCCCTGGCCCACCGGAGAAAGGACCGCCCACTCATCTCCCCTGGTAGAGATCCGCAGCCCTTCAATGAGGAACCCGGTCAATATGATCGCGGCGATCAACCACAGGGGCCACGTATCGCTGAAACTGTTGTCCAGTGTTTTGGGACGCTTCACAGCGCGGCGGAGGATGGCGATTGCCACTCCAATGAGAACCAACAAGCCGGCCAACTCAGCGCCGATGGTCAGGGCCACGTACAGGTATCCCCTAAACAGGGTGGTCCCGAAATCGCAGTCCAGGGCAACGATTGTCGTCGTGAAAATGAGGACCAAAAATGAATAGAAGATCAAACTGTGAAACAGGCCCGGGAGCCAGGAGTCACGCACGCGTTGCTGCAGGGCGAGCTCCTTGATGAGCAGCCACAGACGCTTGCCCCAGTCGGAAAACCGCTCGCCATCCGGCTTTCCTTTTCTCCACGAAGAAACCCGTCTGTACAGACCCCAACAAAAGATTCCGAAAGCGATGAGGAACAACGTATACATGAGCCACACGGCAGAAATGTTCCAATATAGAGGTCGCGTTGCTTCGGATAGCTCAGGCATTTCTCTCTCCTTTTCCGAGTTGGATCAACTCGGCGGGATAGTACCACACCGGGCAAAGGTGTCACGACTCGAAGAAGCGCAGAGCAAACCCGGGACCCCTTTTGTAATCCCATAACGTCCTGTATAATATGACATTTGCTTCACAAGGAGGCCCCTTCATGAAAATAGTCATAGTTCTGCCTGTATTCCTGCTGGTTGCGAGCGTGTATGTCACAGCCTGCGATTATGATGATGACAATGACGATTACAACGAAGAGTACGCCGGACAACCATGTGAAGGACCGGAAGAATGTTACCCCGAGGCGGACACGGACGCCATCGAGGGGGATATCGAGTGCCTGTCGGAAAACGTCGAGGGGGGATACTGCACCCACACCTGTCTGGACGACGAAAATTGCTGTGCCGTCGACGGTGAATGCAAATCAGACCTTCCCCAGGTGTGCGCGCCGCTGGAATCCGCACCCGAAAAATACTGTTTTGTAACCTGCGAAAATGTGGAAGACGAAGAGAACTACTGCGAGTACTACGTTCATCCCGAGTTCCATTGCCGCTCCACAGGTGGAGGAACCGAGAACCGCAAGGTGTGCCTTCCCAACTGAGAAACCGGTTTACTGAGAGGCCGAAGCGCCCGCGGCCTTCGCCTCCTCGTAATTCTTCTTCTCCACAATAGCGCGTTCCTTGATCTCACGGGGCACAGACTCGCCGAGCGCTATCTTCCAGTTGCCGTCTACGAGACGCATCTTGATTACGGCCTTCCCCGCCGCGACCTCGGCGCGGGATCCCTCCACTGTGACGAAAAGGCGTGCCTGGTGACTGGCAAGCACACCGAGCACGAAGCCGACGTAGATATCGGCGACGAAGGGATCGTGCTCATCGAGATCCACGATGAGCGCCGTGAGCTTCGCCCTGTCCACCTCCACTTCCCGATTCTCCTTCGTCCGTTCCCCGGGCAGTTTCCCTGCCAGGTTGTGCAGATCGAGTAGCTTCAGGACGGTGTCACCGGGATTTGGAGCCTTCTTCGCCGAGCAGGCGAAACAGCCGAAAAGCGCCAGAACCGAAAAGACCGCAAGGAAACGCCTGGTGTGTCTCGACAGCATCATTCTCCCTCCACAGGCGCCAGGATCGCCCTGCGCCCATCCACCCGAATGAGCCCTCTGGCGAAGGCGGCGACGGCCTTCGGGTAAATCCTGCGCTCGGCATCCTGTACACGGGCTGCCAGGGTATCTGCGGTGTCGTCGTGCCGCACTTCGACCGCCTCCTGCATGATGATAGGGCCTTGATCGTACTCGGCCTCAGCGAAATGGACGGTCGCTCCCGACACCTTGACCCCGGCCTCCAGCACCGCCTCGTGCACGTGATGACCGTAATATCCCTCGCCGCCGAACATGGGCAAAAGCGCAGGGTGCACGTTCATGACCGGGTAACGGGACAGCAGGGGTTCGGCCAGGCGAGTCATGAAGCCCGCCATCACCACCAGATCTGGGGAATACTCCTCCAGCAAGTCGGCCAGCGCCGCCGAGTAGGCCTCAATATCGAGGCCCCCTTCCCTTCTGAAACCCTTTCTGGTGAGCACTCTCGTGGGGATGCCGACACTCTCCGCCCGTTCCAGCCCCTTGACCCCGCGCCGGCTGGATACGACGATCTCGATACTGGCGGGAACGTCGCCCCGCTCTATATGCTCCTGCAGGTTGACCATGGTTGAACCGGCCCCGGACAGAAGGACGGCCAGGCGGCATGTCTTCTCGTTCATCTGATGACTTTCCTCAATACCCCACCTCGGGCTCCTTGAGGCCGAACTCGGCCTCGAGGGTGGTCAGGTCGGGGAGTTCCTTGAGGTTGGGCATCAGCGCGATGGAGATCCGGCGGTTGCGGGCCTTGCCCTTGGCGCCCTTGTTGGACGCGACCGGGCGATAGCGGGAGTAACCCGCGGCCGAGAGGTTCCTGGGGTTCACCTTTTGCTCGACCAGGTACTGCACCACAGACACGGCGCGGGCCGCGCTGAGATGCCAATTGCTGCCGAATGGGTTGTCCTTGCTCAGGGGCACGTTGTCGGTGTGGCCGGCCACCTGGAAGTTCCGGTCCTTGATATCCTTGAGCACGGTGGCGACCTTGTCGAGGGTCTCCTTGCCCTTGTCGCTCAGGTCAGCCTCGCCCGACTTGAACAGGATCGCGCTGGGGAGTTCGAGGACCATGCGTCCACGCTTGATGCGCACCGTGAGATCACCGGATTCGATCACGCCCTTGAGCCTTTCGAGCAGGTCCTTGAGAGTCTGCAATCGCTTGTCAGCCAGCTCCTCTCGCGCCTCCAGATCGTTCATTCGACCCGCAGTGGAGTCGAGCTTGGATTTGGTCGCGGCGAGCTGTTGCTGCAATTCCTCTATGCTCACAACTTTGGCGCGCAGGTCTCTCACCTCGGAGACCCGCGTGATGTTGAGCTGCTCGAGTTCGGCTCTCCTTGCTTCGATCTCGTCGCAACAGCCGATCATCAGCACGGCAGAAGCGGTGACAAACACAAAGCCGCAAAATGCGAAAAGGGGTTGGCGCAACGTCGATGGGATCATGAGTCGACTCTCCTTTTCCCCCACGGGGAATGGCGGTTTCGGTCAATTAGGCTCCAAGAGGTTTGTGTCTGTCAACCGAAGTGTAGGGCAAAGACCGTTTATGGATAAAGAGGGCGCGGAACGTGAGCTAAAGAGTGCAACCGAGCAGGCTGGCGTGTGCCAGACAGGCGTCGATATTGCCGGCATCGCCTCCGCCGCAATAATCGGTGTTGACCTTTTTACAGGACGTGCCTTCCTTGATCATGGGGCAGCAATTGGGATCCGCCATGTGCGGATTGTCCTCGTCATCGTCGACGCTCACGGCGTCGCAGTCCCAGATGCCGTTCCCGTCGTTGTCCAGACCATCTTCGCACGCCTTTTGTGAGTCCTCCTGGCAGTTCTCGTCCTCGAATGAGAACTGCTGCAGGCACTGTACGGAGATGGAACGGTGCATGGATTCTTCCTCGGCGGGTGCGGTGAGCTGGACCATGTACTTGCAGAGGCCGGTACACGCCTCGGTGCCGCCGCAAAGCTGGCAGGCCTGACAATCCGGGTCATCGCAATCCACCAGACCGTCGTTGTCGTTGTCGCTGCCATCCTCGCACGCATCCTTGAAATCCTCACGACCGAGATTCTCACAGTAGTACCAGCCGAACTTGTCGTTCATGCTGCCCTCGTCGATATCGGCGCAGTCTTTGGGCGCCGCGATCTTGGGCATGCGGCAGTATACGAAGGTGTTCTCCACCTCGTCATCGTTCTCATCTTTGACAATGACCGGTTCGTCGTCGTCGAAATTGCCGGGACACTCGTCGTCTTCCGGGTTGATGTACTCGACTACCACGTCGCACTTGGCCTGTCTGGTGGAGGGATCCCAGTCGAGGGGTTTCTCGTAGCAGGTTCCCTCTATCTGGGACGCGATGAGACGCGCGATCTCCGCCATGGCGGGGCCCCAATCGGCATTACAAATGGAGTAGACGTAGCTCATTTTTCCAAACTCTTCGTTGGCCAGCTGGACGTAGCGACGTCCCGGCTTGGCCTGGGTCACGGTGCCGCGAGTACACGCGTCCTCGTAGTACCAGGTGTCGGTGCCGGTCGGACCCGGTTTGACCACCGGGTTGAGCTCCATGTCCGGGTGATCGAGACAATCGCCCAGAGTGTCGCCGGTGCCCTGACAAACATTCTCCGTGGGCACACCGATGATGGACGCAAAGATCACGCTGTTGGGAGCTTCTTTGAACCCGGTGAACGTGGTGAAATAGTGCTCGACATCGTACAGGAAATCCGGGTTTTCCCCGCAAGCGATATTCTTCTTGGATATTCCGCTCTCATCCTGGATCTCGTCGGAGGCGAACATTGCCGGACCGTCCTCCATGGAGCAGTCACCCTCGTCGCTGACTACCAAGATGGTCAGCAGGCGCTTTTCTCGAACGAAGGTATCCTGATCGGATCGACTCAGCGCCGCTGCGGCGGACTGAAGCTGCTGCTCGAAACCGCAGCCGTTGGTCCCCTGATCCGCCAGGCACGCCACCTCGAACGCCATGTCCGCGTTGGGGGAGTTCGGCAGGATCTCGGACCAGGTGGAGTTCAAGTCCGGACAAAGCTGGTTGGCGCCATCTCCGCCGGGGGCCTGGCAAGTGCCGATTTCATCTGAATCGCTTGCGCTGCAGGTCCAGCCGGTTGGGCACTGGGCATTGGTGCTGTCGCACGAAATCACGTCGTGCTCGATGTCTATAGTCATGCCGCTGTCGTATGTCTGAAACACACCGTTGTCACCCGTCGCGGTGCACGGAGGTGTTCCCGGCCATCCGTCGCCCTCCTCGTAGGGATTTCCGCCCCAGGATAGCCCCATGTCCGACGTGACGATGGCGATGCGAACATCGTCCACACTGGGCCAACCCCAGTCGGGGAGCGGATTGACCAGCGAATTTACCAGGGGGAAAAACGCGGTGGCCAGGATCTCCTGCTCCTCCGCCATGGAACCGGAGTTATCCACGACAACCAGCATGTCCACGCCCTCGAAACCACCGATCATCGCCTCGGTCACGTTGAGTTCGGTGGGAACCGGGCAGACCGGCGCGGGCTCTCGATCCATGCAACTCATGTGCATCATCGCGTAACCGACGACCAGAACCATTATTGCGAGAGATAACCTTTTCATGACATTTTCCTCCTTGTCAGCAACCGACCGGGTGTCCAACCCATGGCATTCTGCTAAATTGCAAATAGCCGGCCACATGGAGGTGTTATCGCCAAACATATGATTATATTAATCTTTCAGCCATCTCTAACAACCCAACCACAAGGGTGCCAGACACATTTTTCACGACCATTATGTCAACCGAGTTTGCGGTTACCTGCCAACCTGGTTGTCATTAAGAATCGTCTGCGCCGCTCAATCGATGGCGATCCTGGCCCGCCCATCGGCGGAGGGAGTCAGGAAAACGGAGCGATCTCCCTCCTTCGTCTCGAATATCTCATCGGAGAAGATCGTGCCTGACAGGTGATGGTGGCGCAGGGTGGTCCCGCCGCAGCAGCGGTGTACGCCGTAGAACAAATGGGAGCCGCCGTTCAACTCGGGGGGCACCACGTGAAAAAACGGAAAAGCAACTCCCTGGGAAAGGCCAAAGACAGCGGAAGACGATCGCTTCTCGGGATTTGACCACACTATTCCCAACTCCCCCGCCTGGGCCAGTTGATCCCCTTCGTCGTCCAGCCAGCTCTTGAATCCATAGACCAGAACCTCCCCCTTTCCGTCCCCGTCCAGGTCAGAGCGAAAGACGACCACCGGCGTGAGCTTCACCGAGTGCACCGGATCCTCGTCCGGAAAGCCGGGGGGAAGGGCAGTATCACCTGATCGAGATTCAATGTATCTGCGAGCGGATCTGTATGAATGAAGACCCTCCGCGCCGATCGCAATAATTTTTCGTGTCCACTCGGGCTTCTTCGGATCACAGCCGCTCAACATGAATGCGACTCCGAGCGCTTCTCTTGGCGGTTTGATGGTAACCGCTCCGCGCTTGTCGATCGTAACCCACTTCATCAACAAATCCTCGAGGGGTCCGAGCCCGAAATCGACCTCCCATCCCGACTCTACCCAGCATTCCGTTCCCTTCCCGTGGGTGATCCCTTGCAGCGCGGACGATTCGCCGGCGCGAACCACGATCAGGGCCTCCGGATCGGATGTATCGTCGGTCCCGGCTGTTGAAAGAGAAGCGGTGTGAACGAGAGGCTTGATGCCCGACTCCCTTGCCTCGACACTCAGAGGGGACACCGCGATCTTTGCGGGAGGATCGGGGGTGGCGCTCGTCTGTTCTGGTGGTTCGGTCGATTGCGCGGCGCCACTGCGATCATCGGAGCATGTGGATCCGCACGCGGAGACAATGAACGTCAGGGAAAAGATCGAAATGGTTGTTTTTATATACATGGAGGGATCATACCGGTTTTCGACCACCGACGAGAAAAATGAAGCATAACAACGCCTCGCCGACAATTGACGCTACCCGGACTAGCGGATAAAATTTTCCTCAACTTATTGGAGGAATTATGAAGAAGACATTTATGGCAATGATTGTTCTTGTTTCGGCTCTTGGCGGAGCCGACGCTTTTGCGGAGGGCGCAACTGTCGGGGCCGACACGGCAGGTGGCGACCACAAATTTGTCGTTGGTGCGACATTCGGCATTGGAATGGCCATGATCGCCGGAGACTACGAGACCCTCCTGGCTGCGAACCATTACGGGGGCAACGTAGAAGACAACATTGACGCCAAGCCGAAATTGGCCCTGGCGTTCAATTTGTTCTTCGACTTCTACATCACGCCGATGATGGCGATCGAGGCGGGGGTCGGATTCATCGGCAAGGGCGGAAAGGCGGAAGTCGACGCCGATGTTGTCGGTTCCGACTCGGATGGAACATTTTGGGACAAAGTTACCTACTTTGAGATTCCGATCGCGTTCAAGCTCAACATCAAGGGGTTTCAGGCTTCCCTCGGCATCGGGATATGGATCGCGGTGAAGGGTAAAACCAAGTGGGAGGAAGGGAGCCTCACGATCACCCAGGAATGGGATGACGACGAATGGGACTGGGTACGCCGGTTCAACGTGGGACCGAGGGTCTTCCTCGGATACGCCATCCCTGTCGGGCCGATCTACATCGTGCCGGGCGTCACGTGGATGATGCATATGATCAACGATGTGGATAACGAAGAAATTCAGGACGACCGCCCCGGCTTCCCGGACGCCGACGAAATACAAGTTCGCTCGATGAACATCATGTTCAATGTGGGTGTCGAGTTCGGATTCTAGTACAGCAGATCTTCTACGCTGTCCCTGCCCTTGTCCCCCGCCTGCGACAACTCCGCCATGCTCAGGGTGATCAGCACAAACCCCAGCAGCATCAGCGCGAACTGGTACACGCGATACGGCTGCAACCCTGCGATCCAGACGAATGCCAGACCAAGACCGAGCCTCTGCGATTTTCCGTCGGTCTTCCACCGCCCAAAAGAGAACAGTAGACATCCGATGAGAAGAGAGCCGAAGAACAGGGAAATCAGGTAGACCGCCGGTCCGCCGGGAACCGACATGGTGATGCCCATGGACAGGTACGCTACCTGTGACATGAAGCTCCCGCCGTCGTCGGTGTGCAGCACGACACCCAGACCCACCGCAGTGGCAACCAGGGCTCCTGCAACCGCGATGAGATGGGGCCTCCTGATGAAGGCGCCGAGCTTGCGCGGACTATCCAGGAAAAATACGAAAAACCCGATGATGGGGATGGCGACCATCAACAGCTCGGAGACCAGATATGCGCGGATGGCAATTGCTCCCCAGTCGCCGAACCGATCCACTTCCAGAAAATCGAGGACCGTCCAGGCAAACGCCTGGAGCGCAACCATGAGTCCCAGGGCGAGCATGGTTCGTCTCCGACCCGGGCCGATCTTGCGCGTGACGGAGAGCACGGACAGGAAAAACGCGGAGAGAATGCTCGTCAAGTAACCGGCGAGGATGAGCCACGGCGATAGACCGGAGCTGAAGATCGCCCAGAAAATGACCAGCAGATAGGTAGGGGAGATCAGGAACAACACGGCGCGCCACCACACCCCGGGCAACCGGCGGGTGATCACCAGACGAGCTCCGGCGGGCACCGCGAGCACCAGGGCCATCATCCCGGTTACGGTCATTGCCAGATAACCGGAGGTTGCCAGCCAGGCCAGGGGTCCGTTGGCCCCCACCCCGGAGTAGAAACCGAGGTAGGCAAACAGGCGATTGAAGAGGAGCTCCCAGATCGCGGCGAACAGGGTGAACCACCCGGCCACGGTCAGCTCGAGGGTTTGTTGAGAATTGGTTACTGCGCGATCGCGGGCCACGGAGATCAGGCCCTCCAGGCGAGCCAGAATCGCCAGAGTTTTTTGAGGTTGATCACTATCATTACAACCAGCAACAAGTAGACGAATACCACCCAGATATTGTCGATTGGCACGTCGCCGTCCACAAGCACCCAGTCGCTCCTGTCGATGGTCGAGCCGAGCGCATCGAGCCGCTCGTCCAGCTTCGATAATTTCCCGGCGTCCAGATTCTTCTCGATAGCCGCGAGCTCCTCCGGCATGCCCTTGAGTTGCGTGGAGTAGAAGCCCCTCTCCATCATTATCCGCTTCACGCGCTCCAGCTCCCGCACGTCCTTGCGCGCGCCGCCGGGTTTGTCGGCCAGGGATGCGATGGACTCTTGAAGCGCCAGAAGGGGTTCCATTACTTCGAGTTCGACCAGGCCTGAGCGGGCCTCGAGTTCCCGGATACCTTTTTTTATTTCGTCGAGATCGTCTATTCCCTGATCGAGCTTGCTCGACAGCGCGGGCACCTCTACGTCCTCTGGCACCACCCCCTCGAGCATCTTCTCCAGCCGGTCGAGGGCTCCTATTATCTCGTCGGTCCGGAGCCCCTTGGGGATCTTGCAGCCGTCCTTGGACGTGCTCCTGCACAGGTGAAGGACCGTGTTGGATTTCATGGCCCATTTATCAAAATCGGGAATCGCGCCCGGTTCCACAAAAGCAACTCTGTCCTGAAGAGAATCCGCTCTGCTCGCAACGGCCCGCAGAGCCAGGACCGCACGCTTGACATCCGGTTCATCGATCTCGTCGATATCCGCCCCGGGCTTTTCGTCAGTCGGACCTGCGTCAGCGTCGATCTCCTCGCGGAGATCGGACGGTTTGGAAAGGGCCTGCTCAAGCATCTCTACCGCGGCCAGGATCTGGGCGCCGGTCGATTTTTCAGGATCGAGCTTCAACTTTTTCAAGGGTTCCATGTGGACGGGATCGTGTCGGACGATTCTCTCGTCGATCCAGGCCAACCTCTCCTTGAGTCTCTGAAGCCCGTTGCCGATCTCGATGACAGCCTGAATGGCCTTCAGATCCTCGATCTTGGCCGGCTCCGCTTTCACCAGATTCTTGTAACGCTCCAGGGCGAGATCCAGCTGCGCCCGATCGTCGCCCTTGAAGGAATCAACCACGGACGCAGGTTTGCCCGCTCTGATTGCCATGTCCTCAAACTGCATACCCAGAACTTCGGTCCTTATTGACTCGAGATCCCGTCGCTCGCGTTCCCCATCACCGACCATCCGCAACAATCGATCGGCCCGGGCGAACATCTCCTCGAGGCGAACCGCCTTGACGGCAACGCCCTGTTCCCTGAGCGACATTTTCAGGTCCGTAAGATGAGCTATCTTCTTGCGATTCTCCTGTGGGTTTTCCCCACTGCTCACCTTGTTCTCCAGATCTCCAATCTCGGAGGCCAGTCCTTCGGCGGAGCGCTCGAGGAACTCTCCGCATTGATCGGACGTGTTTCGTTCGAGGCAGGTGAACGCCTCTCTGCACGAATCCATGGAGACCCTGCCGAGACAGTACTTGCAGCGCGAAACGGTGTGCACGTTCAGGCAATCGAAGAAGACCCACACCTTGTCGAAATTGGGGCCGATCTCCCCGCGTTTGATCAGGTGCCCCTCAAAAAACGCCGGCAAGGGGGGGCTCACCGGGTCGAATTCCGGGTCGCGGTAAGCCTTGTGCTCGTCGGACATGGCCCATTGCACGAAGATGTCGGGCTGCCCGGACAGGGAGAACATTTTACGCTCGGTGTCGCTCTGGGCAAACCACTTGACACCCTCGTTGAATACGAGGGTTTCGTTGATCATGGGCAGACCGTTGAGCGAAACATAGCTGTGCGAGCTGAGCGCTCCGGTATCGATGTCCGGGGCCTCGCCGAGATGAACTGGACCTTCGAAAGACCGGAGAAAATACCTGAGCTCCGGGGAGAACCAGACGAGCATTACAATGGTCAACGCCAGGATGATTCCCACGAAGAGGGCCTGGCGAATGCTCGGCGGCGGCGGCGCGAGGGCCAGAAGTTCCTCGTCCACTTCTTCCTGGTACGCGGGGCCGGTAGCCGATTCGACTGAGGGCGAGCCGCTGTCTTTGTCGGGACCGCTCATTCGTCGAAATATCTCCTTGAAGGGGACCGGATCGAGCCGGTTTATCTACGCCCGTCGCGTCGATATATCATCTTCTTCATGTGCTTGTCCAACGCGCTTGCCCCGTGTTATTGGCACACCATGAGAACCATAGTCGCCGTCGCGCTGCTCGCCATCGCAACCGGTTGCCAATCGCCACCACCATCTCGAAATGACCCGGCGGGAGCGTTTGCCAGGTTGGCCCCCTGCGTGGATCTGGCGGATACCGGATGTCTTTTTAAGGAGCTCGACCGCGACAGCCGCTGGTCCCTCGCCACGATCCATCGAACCCTGAAGACCATCGGCGAGATCGTGGACCAATCGTACCCTGCGGACCGCCAAGATCCCGCCACGGTCTACGGAACCTGGGCCAAAGCGGCCGGATCGAAGAATGCCCACGAGGTGTTTTCGGCCTTCTGTTCTCGGCACGATTGCTTGCGAAAACTTGCCCGGGGACTCGGAGCCGTGACGGAAATCAGCGCCCTGACCGAAACCACGGCTACGGTCAAGACCACTCGCGGCGGTAGTTTTCAGATGGCCCGTGCGGGCGAGGAGTGGGGGCTGGCGACATACCGTGACGAGTTGATCAAGGAAAAGATCCGCCTCGGGGACAACCTCGATCAGGTACGACGAAACGCCGCAGATTTCGATGAACAACGCCTGGCGACGGGTGAAAAGTGAGGGTATGCAAATGACAATCGACCTTCAAACCGTGGGTCGCGAGCTCGGTCCGCTGACCGGACAGTACGACTGGCGCGACACCGCCCTCTACGCCATCGGCCTGAGCGCGGGCACCGAAGACCTGAACTACCTGGTGGAGAATCCGCCCCACAAGGTGCTCCCCACATACGGGATCGTGCCGGCGTTCGAACCGGTCTTCGAGTTGCTGAAGGCCACGGGCGGCAACATGGTAACCCTCCTTCACAGCGCGCAGCGAACCGAGCTGGTAAGACCGTTTCAAAAGAGCGGAACTCTGAGCACAACAGCGAAGATACGCGGAATCTGGGATATGAAGATCGGCGCGATGATTGTCATCGAAACCGAGACGGCTGTGGATGGAGAGCCGACCGCACGGACGTCATGGCAACTCCTCCTGCGGGGCGAGGGAGGGTTCGGAGGAGAGCGTCCGCCGAAATTGCTCAACGTCAGACCACCCGCCGGGGCAGACCCGGACTTTGCGGTGCGTGTGCCCACCACGGAGAATCAGGCCCTCCTGTACAGGCTTAACGGCGACATCAACCCCATCCACTCGGATCCGCAGATCGCAGCCGCAGCGGGTTTCGACAGGCCCATCTTGCACGGACTGTGCTTCTACGGCATCGCGGGTCGGGTGGCGCTGAAGGAGCTGGCGGGTGACGATCCCGCGCGCTTCAAGTCCTTCGAGGCGAGGTTTGCGAAGGTCGTGATGCCCGGCGATACCCTCATCGTGGAGGGCTGGAAACTCGACGAACCGGGCCGCGCCGCAGTGACAGTCACTGTGGAGGGATCGGGGGACAAGGCCATCGCGAAGGGTTTATTCGAGTACGCGTAGTTCTTGCGCGCAACCCGAATTGTTCTATCATCGATCTACGAAGACCTCATCCCGACTTCAACAGGAGAGAGCATGGGCATAGCTTCACTCGTGATAGGAATCATCGCTCTGGTTGTCGGGGCCTTTCCTTTTTGCGGAACGTGGGCTCTGGTCCCGGCGGTCATCGGGCTCATCCTGGGGATCGTCGATCTGGTGATCAAGTCCAGGTCGGGCGGACCGAAGGGCACGGCCATCGCCGGGGTCATTCTAAATCCGCTGGCGATAATAGCGGTCGTTATCTGGTGGGTGCTGATGTTCTCACAGGGGGAGATGTACGATCCGGCAGGTTCCTGGCAGCAGATTCCCGGTCAGCAGGTTCCCGGACAGCAAGCGCCGCCGTTTGGTTTTCCACCGTTGCAGCCGGGTGGATTCCCGTCGAACCAGCCCGGACAACCGATGCAGCCCATGGAACCGATGGAGCCCATGCAACCGATGGAGCCCTTGGAGCCGGTCCAGCCTCAACCACAACCGTGACTGCTACACGCCTGAACCCGAGGGGAGTTCATCTCGCGTTGCTGGTGATCGTCATGAGCGCGTGGGTCACTGTTCTTCTCGGCGATATTATCTCCTTCCTGACTGCGTGCCCCTATACCGGGCTGACCGGTGAGCCGTGCGCCCTTTGCGGAACCACCACCGCTGCGGCGGCCCTGCTCGCCGGGGACTTGGAAAGGAGCGTCGCCATCAACCCACTGGCCCTCGGCCTGATGCCGCTGGCCGTCAGCCAGCCCGTCTACCGCCTGATGAGAGTGATCAAACCGAGGTTTCTCGTCGTGGAGGAAATCATCGTGACGGGATCCGGGCTGGTATTGTTAGTCGCGATGCTCTGCATCTAATAGGCGCAAAGCCAACCGGAGACCTCACACACGCAGACCGTCAGGGGCATGTAGGAGCAGCTCAATCCGAGGGGCGAGCACGAACCTCCCGGTGTCGGGGCAGTCGGGGGGCAAGGATCCGGCCCGGTATCAGAGCCGGTATCAGAGCCGGTATCAGTGCCGGTATCGGTGCCGGTGTCAGTGTCGGTATCCGTATCGGTATCCGCATCCGTGTCGGTATCCGTGTCGGCATCCGTGTCCGTATCTGAATCAGAATCTGTGTCGCTGTCCGTATCCGTATCCGTGTCCGTGTCGGTATCCGAGTCGCTGTCCGAATCGGAATCTCCCGATCCACGGCTGTCATCACTGCCGCAACCGAAAGTGACTGCCCCCAGACCAGACGCCACCAATAAGGACACAATTAGCATTTTATGCATTTACATTCCCTCCTTCGGTCATTGTACTCCGTTTACATTAATGCTGCACCGCAAAGAGCTGTCGCCACGAATAGCTTGACGCAACCCCGTCCTTCGGATACGAAGGCTCTCTTCGCTCAGGCGGGTATTTTCGCCGGCGAGTAACTCCTTGCTCCGGACAAAGATCCGGGGCTGGACCCGTAAGGAGGCATCATGAGCAACGTTCTGCCCAAACACCGGGCGCGCGAGTACGAGACCATCTTCATCCTCCATCCGGAGTCGGACACCGCCGTTATCGACAAGGTGGCCGGCCGGTGCCAGGAAGTGATCTCTCGACTCGATGGCAAACTTCTGCGCGCCGAAAACTGGGGTAATCGCCGCCTGGCCTACCCGGTCAAGAAGAACCCCAAGGGGATCTACATCTACCTGCGCTACCTGGGCTACCAGAACATGGTGCACGAGCTCGAGCGAAACCTTCGCATGCTCGACACCGTGGTCAAGTACCTCACGGTCAAGGTTGATGAGGACGTAGATCCGGAGGCGAGGCCTGTACGCGAGGAGGAGATCTCCTTCGTGCCCAGGCACGAGGAACCCGAACCCTACGTCGCCAAGACCGAGGAAAAGGCCCCCAAAAAGGAGCCCGAGCCCAAGGTCGCGAAGACCGAGGAAAAGGCCCCCAAAAAGGAGCCCGAGCCCAAGGTCGCGAAGGTCGAGGAAAAGGCCCCCAAAAAGGAGCCCGAGCCCAAGGTCGCGAAGACCGAGGAAAAAGATGGCGATAAGCCGGCCGAGCAAGACTCCGCCGATAAGGATTCCAAGTAGGAGGACCATATGTCCGAGCAATATGATGATGACAAAAAAGGCAAGGGGGAACCCCGGCGTCGTGGCGGCGGCGGAGGTTTCCGGCGGCGCCGCGTATGTAAGTTCTGCGCCGACAGCACCCTCCAGATCGATTACAAGGACGCGCAGGCAATTCGTTACTTCATGACCGAACGAGGCAAGATCGTGCCGCGCCGGATTTCCGGAACGTGCGCAAAGCACCAGCGCCAGGTTTGCCTTGCAATCAAACGGGCACGCAATATCGCCCTGATGCCCTTTACGGCACCGAAATAGGAGGGCGCCATGAAGGTCATACTACGCGAAGACGTACCCCATCTCGGCGACTCCGGGACCGTTGTAAACGTCAAACCGGGATACGCACGCAACTACTTGATTCCACAGGGTCTGGCCGCTCAGGCTACATCTCGTAACATCAAGTTGAGCGAGCATACGCTCCGGGAGATCCAAAAGCAGATCGATGTCGAGAACGCGCGGGTCGAAGAGGTGAAGGCGAGGCTCGAGAATGTTAGCGTCACGGTCACCAAGGCCGCCGGCGACAACGAAAAACTCTTCGGATCGGTCACCACAAAGGATGTCGCATCCGCGCTGGCCGAAGAAGGGGTTACCCTGGATCGACGCCGCATTGTGATTGAGGAACCGATCAAGTCCCTGGGTGTGTACACTGTCACTGCCAAGTTGCGTGGCGGAGTGAACGCCGAGTTCAAGGTCTGGGTCGTCAAGGAATAAACGCCCGTCAGGTACTCTTGAAAAGGGGGGCCGCATGAACAAGCCCTCGAGCATCAGCAAGGATGGATCCGGCATTCAGTCTTCGCCGGGTGGGCGGGTACCTCCATACAGCAAGGAAGCCGAGGCGGCGGTCATCGGATGCATCCTGCTCAACAACCAGGCGCTCAACCTGGTGCAGGAAATCGTCAACAGGGAAGATTTCTACGTCGAGGTTCACAACAGGATTTACGGAGCCATCCAGGATCTTTCCCTGAAGGGTCTCCCGGTGGACCACGTAACCCTCGGCAACGAGTTGTTGAAGGCAGGTGATCTCGAGAAGATCGGCGGGCCGATGGCCCTGGACAATCTGACAACCAGCGTTGCCACTGTCGCCAATGTCGAGCACTACGCGCGCATCGTCAAATCAAAGGCGGCGGTGAGGCGCATGATATACGCGGCTCAGCAGGTTGTTGCCGACGGTTTCGGGGATCACGAAGAAGCCGACGAATATCTCGACGCGGCGGAAAAGGTGATCTTCAACGCGTCACAGTCCCGGATCGGCGAGGGCTACGCTCATATCTCCCAGATACTCGCCCCTACCATCGAGGACATGGAGAAGGCGTCCCTGCGCAAGGGAGACGTGACGGGCATGCCCAGCGGTTTTCGCGAGCTGGACAAGTTGACCGCCGGATTCCAGCCTTCCGATCTGATCATCGTGGCGGGACGCCCGGCCATGGGCAAGACCGCTCTGGCGTTGAACATGGCGTTCAACGGCGCGAAGGAAACGGGAAAGCCGACAATTGTCTTTTCCCTGGAGATGACCAAGGAGCAGCTGGTCAGGCGTATCCTGTCCTCCGAAGGCCGTGTGGACGCATCCAGGATGCGCGCGCCCAACACGCTGAAGCCCGAGGACTGGAGAAAGCTCATGGAAGCGGCCAGCGTCCTGCACAACGTGCCCATTTTTCTGGACGACACCACTCCCATGACCCCGATCGAGATCCGCGCCAAGGCCCGTCGTCTCATGGCCGAGAAGGGGCTCGGGCTGGTCATAGTCGACTATCTTCAGCTCATGCAGTCGGGGGGGAAAAGAAAGGACAACCGGGAGCAGGAGATCTCGGAGATATCCCGTACCTTGAAAAACCTCGCCAAAGAGATCAACGTTCCCGTCATCGCCCTATCCCAGTTGAATCGCGGCGTAGAGGGGCGACCCGACAAACGCCCCATGATGTTCGACCTGCGAGAATCGGGAGCCATCGAGCAGGATGCCGATCTGATCATGTTTGTGTACCGCGACGAGGTGTACAACAAAGATACTACGGATGAGCCCGGTGTCGCGGAGATCATATTGGGAAAGCAACGCTCCGGACCCACGGGAAAAGCGAAGCTTCGTTTCAACGATATTTATACTCGCTTCGACAACCTGGCCCACGGGGATGCGCCGCCCGAGTTCGCCGGAGGTGGTTCATCGGGGTCGGGAAAACCCGGCGACTACTAAAAGGCCGGGATGGGGTCAAGAAGGCGCTTGAGCCGCGCCTCGTCCAGCCTGAGCATCAGCGTCTTCTCCCTGGTCATAATCACGGCGCCCGGAGCGACACCTTTGGGTTTGCGGACGTACTTGCGGCGGGTGTACGTCACCTCCACGTCGTCCTCGCCTTTCGCTTGCGAAAAATGGACCGCCAGGTGCGCTGCGTCCACAAGCACATCTGGTGTGGGATCCTCTCCTTTGCCCATGGGTACAACCACGTGGCTACCCTTGCGTCCGCGAACGTGAAGCCACAAGTCATTTGGTCTGGCATGCTTCAAAGTCAGGGTATCGTTATCGGCCGCGCTCCGGCCCACGCGGGCTATCTTCCCCGCGGCGATATCCATCGTCCTGTACGGCAGGTGTTCCGGAGTAACATCGCTCCTCCTTGCCTCTCGCGCGGCCAGATCCGGAAAGCGTTTCTCCAACTCCTGCCGCATTTCATCGAGGAGATCTTCTGTACCTTGTGAAATCCGCTCGACCAGCAGGTCGATCCGCGCCAGCCACCCGGTTGCCGCCTCGTGCCTTTCCCCGATTTGTGGTGAGGCACGACCCAGCCGCTTCGACCGCTTGAAGAGGCGCTCCATGTTGGAGACCGCATCGATGGAAGGATCGAGGGGCACCACCACGTTGTTACCCTCGAAGTCGGTGACCTCGATCTGTGAGTCACCCCGTTGCACGCGGCCGAGATTGGCCTGTATGAGAAACGCCCGGTTTTGCAGAACCTCTGCCTCTTGCGCTCGCGTCCTGTCCTTCTCCAGGTTGACTACAAGTCGTTTCAGTCGCCGCCTTGCTATGCGGGCCATCCGAGTGATCGCGCGCCTCTTCTTCTCCAGGGCGGCATTGGATTCTCGGTCCGAATAGAAATCCTCGATCCGGCTCTCAATGTCGGCATCGTCCTCAAATCTGGAGGGTCTCGCGCCCGCGTAATCCCTTCGCAACGGTTCCACGTAGGGCTTTCCAGACACAAGCACGCGTTTGTGAGATCGGTTCGGATAAAACGATCCCGCGATCAGTCCGCCGCGATCGATCCAGAACATGTTCCCGTGTCGCGAGGTGAGCTCGCAGATGAGAGTTCCAACCGTACCCTTCGCGTGAAAATCAATAGCGACCACCCTGTCATCGTCGATCTGTCTCACGGCTCCGATCACCGCGCCGATCGCGTGACCCCTCAGCAACATCACGAAAGGGTGCGGTCGAGGCGCAGAGCGCGGCTTATCGGCGATCCGGCCGATCCGCGACGAAAACTGGTCTGTGACAATCTGCAGAAAGTGGTTGCATCCCGGTGTTCGCACCTCGAGAACTACCCGGTCGGGCTCGACGGGGGATATGGCATTTCGGATGATGCCACCCACGAGATCGTCGTGCCACCTCTTCGCCACCAGGCCGATTTCACCCGCGGTAAGGCTCATCCTTCATCACCCGTCTTTCTTGTACGGCGAGACAATACACTATTTTCATTCCTTGTGGAGAGCGTGGGACATGGATAAAATCATGCAATGAACCCGCCGCGAATTCTCGTCATTCACAGGCGCTCCACGTACACGGAAACTGTGTCCATGGGCGCGTTTGAACCGTTCAGGGTAATGATGAACCGGCGAGATCCCCTCGTGACCAACTTCATCGCCGCTCACGACGATCACGAAAAGGCCATGGCATCCATCCGTCGTACTCTGAGCGATCGCAATCTGAACTTCACCTGGAGATACGATCTCGTGGGAATCGACCCGGATCAGTTCGACCTGGTCGTCACCGTTGGCGGCGACGGCACCGTGCTTCACGCGTCTCACTCCATCGGCGACACACCTGTGCTGGCCATCAACTCGTCGCCTCACACATCGGTGGGTTATTTCACCGCCGGAGAGGCAGCCGATTTTGGTGAGATCCTCGATAAGGCGCTTGACGGAAGCCTCGTTTCGACCCGCCTGTTTCGGATGGAGGTCAGGGTAAACGGTGAGGTGGTAAACAACCGCGTGCTCAACGACGTGCTGTTCTCCCACGACTGTCCGGCATCCACAACCAGGTATCTCCTGGCGCACGGCGATCGGGAAGAGGAGCAGATGTCCTCCGGGGTATGGATCTCCACCGCCACGGGATCAACGGCCGCAATACGGGCCGCCGGGGGGAAATCCATGCGCGCGGGATCCCGCAGATTACAGTTCGCGGTTCGCGAGCCGGGGCCTTCCGGCGGTGCGCTCGATCTGGGTCGCGCCACCCTTGTTCGCGGGTTCGTACGCAAGCAGGAAACCCTTTCAATCAGGTCAAAAACTTCGGCGGCCCGGCTGTACATCGATGGACCCCATGTAGCAGTGCCAGTCGACTTCGGCGATATCGTTACGTTTTCCGGCGGCTTGCGACCAATTAACCTCCTGGGCCACAGAACGCAAAAAAATCCTTGATTGACGGTCGTTTACGGGTAAAATACCGCTCCTGTTTCCCGGGAAATTTGCCCGGGCTCGAAGCGCAGGCAAAAGCGCCGTTTAAGGAAGTGTCAACATGTATGCGGTCATCGCAACCGGTGGAAAGCAATATCGGGTAAACGAAGGCGACGAGTTTCGCGTGGAAAAACTCAACGGCTCGGTTGGCGACAAGATAGTCTTCGATCGAGTACTGATGCTCGGCGATGGGAAGAAGTCGAAGATCGGCAAACCGATCATCGCCAAGGCCAAGGTGGAGGTAGAGATCCTCGCACAGTCCCGCGCCAAGAAGATCATTGTCTTCAAGTTCAAGAAGCGCAAGAAGTACCGTCGCAAGCAGGGACACAGGCAACCCTTCACGCAGCTGTGCGTCACGAAGATAAAGGCCTAAGGGCACCGCGGAACAATATTATTGTTCTGCGGCATCTAAGGAGAGTTCGATGGCACATAAAAAAGGACAGGGATCGACCAGGAACGGCCGCGACACCGCTGGCAAGCGACTGGGCATCAAGAAGTTCGCCGGGCAAAAAGTCATCCCCGGCAACATTCTCGTTCGGCAGCGCGGGACTACCTTCCATCCCGGCAAGGGTGTCGGCGTAGGGCGCGACTACACACTCTTCGCGATCGATGAAGGCCTGGTTGCCTTTGTCAAACGTCAGAATCGCCAATACGTAGAAGTTGTTCCCACCGCCGTCAATTAAGCTCGGTACCCAAGTGGGCTTCGCCTCCCAAGAAATCTATCTGGACAACGCCGCAACTACAAAACCGTGGCCGCAGGTTCGCGAGGCGGTAGCGAATGCGCTGGAGTCCGGCTTCGGCAACGCATCGTCCCTGCACAAGAGAGGTCTCGACGCAGCGCGGCAGATCGCGCAGGCTGCGGATCACGTCAAAGATCTCGCGGGATCCCGGGAGTGGAGGGTCGTGTTCACTTCCGGCGGCTCCGAATCAATTACGACAGCCATACTCGGGACCGTGCCCAGAGGTAAACGGGACACAGTTGTCACCAGCACGGTGGAGCACGCGGCGGTGGAAGACGCATGCAAGCTCGTCGCCCAAAGGGGTGGACGTGTTGTGGAACTGTCGGCAGGGTCCAGTGGAGTGGTTGATCCGGACGACTTCGCGGCCGCCGTCGACGAGAGGACTGCGCTGGTTTCCCTGGTTCATGTTGCAAGCGAAATGGGGACCGTCCAGCCGGTGGAGCAGGTTGCCCGGCTGGTCAAGAGAGCGGCCCCCCGGTGTCGCGTTCACGTCGACGCGGTACAGGCGGCGGCGCACCTGGGCGTTCTCGATTACTCCGGCGCTATCGACATGGTGTCGATATCCGCACACAAGATCCACGGCCCCCAGGGAGTGGGGGCGTTGCTGCTTCGCCCCGGCGTTATGCCGAGGCGGCTCATCTGCGGCGGCGATCAACAGGAGGGGGTAAGGCCGGGGACCTTCAACCTCCCGGGGATCGTGGGGTTCGGAGTCGCCGCTGCGATGACGAGGGAGCGTGGACAGAAGATGATCGAGCGAATGGCCAGTCAGTCACAGGAGCTGATTCGCAAGGTTGTGGGGGAGGTAAACGGGGTGAGACTTCTTGGGGACCGGCAGGCGCGCGCACCGGGAATAGTGGTGCTTGCCGTGGAGGGAGTGCGCTCACAGGTGTTGCTGCACGCTCTGGAGATGCGCGGCGTGCTGGCCTCTTCCGGCTCGGCTTGCCACTCCCGAAGAACCCGGCCGCCCCGTTGCCTGACGGACGCCGGCCTGCTATCGCAGGAGGGCGCGGTTCGTTTCAGCCTCGGTCCCGACACGAACGATGCGCAGATCGACGCGGCAGCCGCAGCGATGGTCGACTCCGTAATCGCCGTTCGCGAGGGGAGGACGCAATGTTCATAGGGCACGGCGTGGTGTTGCGCGTGGGGGAACTCTTTCTCAAGGGAAAGAACCGCCACATCTTCGAGCAGGCGCTGGAGAGAAACGTTCGACGAGCGCTCGAAGGGCGCGACGACGTTCAGGTGAAGCCGGTTCATGGAAGAATATTCGTGCTCGGCGCGGCGGACGAAGATCTTCTCGAGCGCCTGCGATGGGTGTTCGGTATTTCGTCCATGTCCGCTGCCGTGTTCTGCGAAAAGAGTATCGAGGTGATCACCGCGAACGCCGTCAAGCTGGGGAAAGACCATCCCGCACGCGCCGGAGACACTTTTCGCATCGCGGCGAGGCGCTCAGACAAGAACTTCGATCACAACTCCACCGAGATCGGACGGGTCGTGGGCTCCGCCGTTGCACTGGCGACCGGTCTGGGCGTGGATCTGGAGCGACCTACCTTAAGAATAGGCGTGGAAGTGGGCATTTCCTGGACCTTCCTGTGGACCGAGCAGCGCTCGGGGCCGGGTGGGCTCCCCGTGGGAACATCTGGTCGCGCCGCCCTGCTTCTATCCGGGGGAATAGATTCCCCGGTGGCAGGCCATCTCTTGCAAAAGCGGGGACTTGAGCTCGTCGGTGTCTATTTTCACGCATTCCCCTACACCGGCGACGGAGCAAAGAACAAGGTTATCGATCTGGCACGCACCCTGGCGCGGAGGCAAAAAGGGTTTCGGCTCTACGTGGTACCGTTCACCGAGATACAAGAATTGCTTCGTGACAGGGCGGACGCGTCGTACCTGGTCTTGCTCTACCGTCGGGCCATGATGCGGATCGCTCAGAAAATCGCCGGACGTGAGAGAATCAACGCGCTGGCCACGGGAGAGAGCCTCGGTCAGGTTGCGAGCCAGACGCTCACGAACCTCGCCGTCGTACAGGATGTCGCAACCATGCCCATCCTTCGGCCGCTCATCGGCTTTGACAAGGCCGAGACCATCGAGCTGGCCAGGAAGATCGGCACGTACGAGATCTCCATCCTGCCCCACGATGACTGCTGCTCTCTCTTTGTGCCCAAACACCCCGAAACGAAGGGCCACATCCCAAAGGCCGCCGCCATTGAGGCCGGGATAGACCTGCAACCACTTCTTGAAAAAGCTTTCGAAACCGCAGAACTGCTGAAGATCTAACCCCATCCCGGCCTTCCCCTGCGAGGGGAAGGGGAAGATGATGGCGGCCAGCTCTAATTGGTCGGGGCGGGCTTCTTGCCGCCCTTCTTGACAAATGACATGACATATGTCAGGTTAGTAGTCATGGAGACGATCAGTGCAGTCGAACTCAGGCAATCCCTCGGCAAGGTAGTCAAGGATCTCGAGGCGGGCGGCGAGCCCGTCCTGCTCTCGCGAGGCAAGCGTGTCGTCGCTGCGCTGATCTCGCTTTCGGATTTCGAGGAGCGTTTCGTGGCCAGGGCCGCATCCGAAGCCCGTCGAAAGATCCTCGAGGAGATGGACACCCTCTCGCGGCCGTCGAGCGAGGTGGGCGACGCGGCCCGGATGGTCCGCGAGCTGCGGGATCATGAATAATCTCGTCACGATCCTCGATACTTCGGTCGTGATCAAGTGGTTCTTCACGGACGAACCCCTCCGACGGGAGGCTCTCGCCGTGCGGGCCGCAGTGGCCGACAACCCCCGCCGGTTCGTCGTGCCCCATCTCTTCCTCACGGAGTTGATCCACGTACTCGCGAGGAAATCCGGTTCTGACCTGGCCTTTGTGGAGCAGGCGCTGGGGCTGGTGCTGCGACTGGGCCTGGTCACCCTGGGGTTGTCGGAGCGGGGGCTCGCAGAGTGCTGCGCCTGGTCCTGCAAAGGTCTCTCCGGCTACGATGCCACCTTCATCGCCCTGGCCAGGGAGTGCGATGGAGTCTGGCTGACCGCCGACGAAAAGGCAGTGAGCCTGGTGACCCCCGACCTGGCCCGCCATCTCACCAACTGGAAATAGGGTCTACCAAACATGTAAAATGGTTTGTGTTCGACGAAGCGCTCCTCCCTCGGCAGATCTATATGCGCGGTGACGAAGTTGGTCAGTTGGGCGGGCCCCTCCAGGTTGGCGGCGGCCAGGTTGAAGCCGTCGGGCAGACCTGGGATTTCCTTGAACAACTCCTGGAGAGACATCCGTGCGGCTCGCCACAGAGCCTTGTTTGAGAGCGTGTCCACATACACGTCCGGAGGATAATCCACTTTGGCTATCAGGAAGGGATCCGTGCGCACGTGCGCATAGGCCGCACAGCGCATAGGCCGCACAATGATGTGTCATAGTTGACATAATAGATCATGGGCGACAAAGTTGCCCCTCCTGACTGCATTATATCGTAAGATGAGATGAGAAACAGCCAAATTTTTGGCTCGGATAGCTAAAGAGACCCGCCCATTAAAGCAGTTTTCACGGTGAGGATGGATCTTCGCCTTCGCGACGAATTGGCGGGTTTTGGATCAGGCTGGGTCGTCGTCCGCCGTCGCGCAAGCGCTATGGCGAGATTTTCGACCTCCAATCATGCGTCCCAGAGTTCACGGTATTCCTGCTCCGGCGGCGGTCGAGCGGGGCGGGCCTTTGGCACTTCACTCGGCAGGTTCAGGTGATCGAGGATCTTCTTGATGACTGCTGGATCTTCGATCAGCGCTATGAGCTGCATTCGTCCAAAGCACTTCGGACACTCGAGAACATCCAGTCCGAAACATCGCCGCATCAAATCGGCCCACGCCATGTGCCTGGTCTCATCCTCGTCGAAAGTTTCGGCCTCTTCTTTCGGCAAGTCGTCTTCCAGCACCGCCGCCGGCCTTCCGTAGGCGACAACCTGCCTTCTCAGGCGCGAGTGCGGCGCAAGAACTCCGTGATATATGAGCTGGTTTGTCTGCGGGTGTGGAATGATCGCCACGATCTTCTCAATCAGTTCTTTGGGTTGAAATACGATGTGGGTTGTTCCGTCGTCCCAACGCGATTTCATCTGCAACGCGATCCTGCCGTCGGGAAGTTCTTTCAATCTGCCCTGGGCGATAGGAGGTCTGAGCAAGTATCGAAGAAGTCTCTCCAGCCGCTCCCGGTCTTTTGCGGGAACCGCTGGCCCCGCATGAAGGTCGAAGCCGCCAATTCTCGCGTGACGCTTCCGCTTGAACTTTACCGGCTTCTCCTCCGTGGCAGGCTCCACTCCCATCCGAAGAACATTCCGGCCCGCCCTGTCTCCAAACGCCACCAATTGATGGATCGACGCGGACGCCGCCGCCGAGAGCGCCGGGTGCTCCTCCGAGAAGGAGTCTTCGAAGATAACATCGGCATCTCTCAGTGAGATCTTGTTACGACCCAAGATCCTCAAAACACGCTTTCTCACCCTCTTGACCAGCTCCTTCACCTCATCGGTCGTGGGCGCGAAAACGCGGTGAAATTTGAGATCGCCGTCGCTTGTCTGCCTAAAAACCCCATCGATGGACGCCGTATGAAAATGGACGTTCAGGTTCAACGCTCCACCGGCGCGCTGGATCACTGTCACTGCCCCTCCCTGCCCCCACACCACTCCTCGTTTCTTCGCTTTCTTTCGATAGTATTTCTCAAGCTCACGCGAGAAGGCGCGAAGAACTCGCCTTATGAGCCGGTGGTCCCACGCCATCATGTAACGAAGATCGAAAGGCAAGCTGAGAACCCACTGCCTCACCGGAACTACGGGGAATACAGAGTCCACCAGATGTGCAGCCTTCTCGGCCATTCGCCTGCCTGCGCAGCTCGGGCAGATTCCACGCCGCTTGCATGAAAAAGCCAGGAGCCTCTCGTGCCCACAATCCTGGCATTTGAATCTGGCGAAACCACCGGCCAGAGATCCGCACGTCAGAAACTTGTTTAGTTCCTGCACTATGAAGTCGGGCATGCCTTCGCCGTCGCGAGACCGCTCCCTTGCCTCTTGTAGGAAATCCTCCAGATGATCCCGAACAATCCGATGCAACACCGTTTCGTCCGGCTTTCTGGGT
>JAUVDV010000082.1 GCA_030595125.1 Deltaproteobacteria bacterium | reverse complement strand
CTATGACCAGCACGGTAAACCAACAGGAAAAACCGCGGAGGCGGAAATCAAGGAGACCCGAACATCCGGGAAGACTGGCTGATAATCAACCGGACATTTCATGTGCTACGAAAGCCGGACATCTTGACGTGCTACCAACAGCAAACGAGCTACGCAGGATGATCGTGACGGATCCGCCTTCGCAGACTACGGCGCGATCTTTCAAAGACTACATCGAACAATTTGGTGTATCATCCGGCGAACGAGGAGGACCTATATGTTGAGAAACTCCAGTGTGATTCCGAGCCCGGCGTCTCGCATCACCAACAAGACCCTCGCCATTCTCGTGGGGGGCGGTCCCGCGCCGGGCATCAACGGCGTGATCCGTTCGGCGACCATCGAGGCTGTCAACCTGGGCTGCAAGGTGCTGGGCATCTACGACGGCTACAAGTGGCTCTCGCGGGGATCGACAAGATATGTCGAGCGTCTCACAATCGATCGCGTGTCGAGAGTTCATTATCGGGGTGGCTCCATCCTCCGCACGTCCCGGGTCAACCCTACCGGCGATCCGGATATGATGCGCAACGTTCTCGGTGTTCTCACGGAGCTTGAGGTTGACTACCTGGTCAGCATCGGCGGCGACGACACGGCCTTCACCGCGCGGGAGATCGACCGGATGGCCGGCGACCAGATGCAGGTCGTGCACGTCCCCAAGACAATCGACAACGATCTTCCGCTCCCGGGACAGATGCTCACCTTCGGCTACCAGACCGCCCGGGAGATGGGCGCCCAGATAGTCAAGAGCATCATGGAGGACGCGTTCACCACCAATCGATGGTACTTCCTCGTCACCATGGGGCGAAAGGCGGGGCACCTGGCGCTGGGCATGGGAATCGCCGCGGGGGCGACCCTCACCATCATCGGCGAGGAGTTCAGCGGCAAGCCCATCCGCATGGCACACGTATGCGACATCCTCGAGGGCGCCATCATCAAACGCAAGCTGCTGGGGCGCGACTACGGCGTGGTCATGATGTCCGAGGGGCTCATCGCGTCCATCGACGACAAAGACTTGGAGCACGTCAACGGCGCTGAAACGGACGATCACGGCAACGTGCGATACTCGGAGATCTCTCTGGCCAGGATCGTGAAAGATCGCGTCAGGAAACGTCTCGAGGCCAGAGGGATCGACTGCACCATCGTCAACAAAAACCTGGGCTACGAACTGCGTTCTCTCCCGGCAAACTCTTACGATCTGGAATACACCCAGAACCTGGGCTACTCGGCAGTGCGATACCTCCTCAACGGCGGGACCAACGCCATGATCGCCATCCGCGACGGCGGCCCCTACATCATCCGGCTGGACGAGGTCATCGACGAAAAAACCGGCAAGATCGCCACGCGAATGGTCGACATGGATAACCCGTACTACCAGATGTGCCGGGACTTCATGATCCGCCTTGAGAAGTCGGACTTCAAAGATAAAAAGCGGCTATCCAGGCTGGCCCGGGTGGCAAACTGCACGCTGGAGGAGTTTCGTTCTCAGTTTGGATATCTCGCGGACAGTTAAGACGCCTTTTTGGTCTTGCTGACGACCTTCTTGTCGGCGGTCTTCTTTGACGAATCACTCTCTGACTTGACCTCGGTCGTGGGCTTCTCCGCGTTCTCCTTGGCCGCATAGGATTTGTGGTCGCCGTATTCGGTGGCGTACCAGCCGGACCCCTTGAGCACGAAGCTGGTCTGGGAGATGCCGCGTTTGGCCTGCAACTTCCCGCACGCCTCGCATTTCCTGATGGGTCGATCGGTGATTTTTTGTATCACCTCGAATTCGTGCCCGCATGCCCTGCAATGATATTCGTAGATAGGCATTATGAGGGGGAACTTAGTTGCACAAGGAAAAATGTCAACCTCGAGGGATCGATTGCCCCGCCGGCTTCGCGAATGTATCATCCGCCACCATGGACAGCGCCGACAGAGAACTGCTCGCCGCGCAGCACATGGAGCTGCTCGACAAGCTCACCAACCTCATGCGCCGGAGGTTTGGCGCTTTCGCCGAGACCGAGGATCTGCGCTCCTTCGCCATGATGGGCCTCGCGTCGGCCATCGACCGCTACGATCCCGACTCCGGCGTGCCGTTCAGCGCCTACGCGGCGCCGCGGATAAAGGGCGCGATCTACGACGGCATGGTGGAGTCGAGCTGGCTCCCGAGGAGAATGCTGCGCAAGGTCTCGGTTTACAGAAAATCCGATGAATTTATGCACCACGCAAACGAGGATCCTCCCCCGGGAGACGTCATCGAGGCCACCCACCGGATGGCCGACAGGTTGAAGGATGTCGCTGCCGTCTACATCACGACCCACGTCGCACAGTACGACGAAGAACAGGACACCAGCCCCGCACAGGCAGAGTTCGAGGTGGACCGCAAGAAATATTACGCGATGGTCAGCGCATATCTCGAGACCTTGCCCACAAAACAGCAGACCCTGCTTCGAATGTACTTTTTCGAAGACACGCAGTTGATGGACATCGCCAAACACCTGGGCCGTTCCAAGTCCTGGGCGTCGAGGATGTTGCGGGCGGCGCTTGCAAACCTGAGAAACAAGTTCGACGAGGCGCCCGGACCGATCGAGGATTTTCAGCCGGTGGTCACGGGGCGAGCTGGTTCCCGATCTCACAAATGAAGCCGCCTGCATCCTTCGGCGCATCCACTTCCTCGGGATCCAGGCCGGTGCAAAGTGCAAACCAGAGGATATCCTCGTCGACGGTGGCGCCGGTAATCAGAAGCTCGTAGGCGTTGGAGAGAATAGGCGCGTTCTCGAACACCAGACTGTCCAGGCACCCCGGGCTCGCGTCCACGGGTACCTCTGCACAAACCCATCCGCTATTTCTCAACAGGAAGCCCATGACATCAACGTTGCTGTTGTAGCAATCCGCGAACTGGGTGCCGTCGGTCTGATGCCAGTTGAGGTGAATCTTGAGGACACCGAAGGCCTCCAGATCCGGGTCGACAACGGTGAACCCCAGATCGTTGTGGTCGTCCGCAGTAGCGTCCGCCACGAGGGTCACACTCCGGGTGTCGTGGTACATGAGCAGGTCGGTGGTATCACCCTCACCATCGGTGTAATCGACCTCCTGATAGAAACCCAGGGAAAGCTGGTACTCGCCGGCCTCGAGGAAATCGTGGATGTGAAGGCCGGACCACAAACCTTCACCGTCCCCGTGATCTTGGGCCTCGCAGGCAAACTCCGTCCAGCCGGGATTGGTCCACCAACTTTGCGTGTTGGGGTTCCATACCCACAAGTACACGTAGTCGATGCCTGCAGCCTCGCAATCGGCGACAGACATCCAATCGTCGCCAGTGTCGCTGTTTGTCCACCGCCACTCGATAGAGGAGTCGGCAAGGGATACCGGATCGAATATCAGAACCCCGAAATCGACCAGACCCAGATCGTCGGCCCCGGTGTCCGAACTCAACGTGTGAGTAAAGGTTGCCTCGGACACGACGGTATCGCCGCTCAGCAGCTCAGCGGTGACCGATGCGTTGCCGGCAGCCAACTCCCGGTTGATCTCACCTTTGCCGCGCGAGCAGAACCAGAAATACTCGTGGGTCGCTCCCATGGAATCGACAACCGTGATCTTGACCGTCTGCGCCCGGGCGTCTTCACAGTTGATGGCTTCCCCGGTATCCCAATTGGACAATTCCCACTGTATGCTGAACCCCATAACTGTTCCCGTGCCGTCCCCGTCGCCGCCCACGGTTAGCTTGCACCCCGTAAGTGCAAGTGTCGCGATGAGGCCGGCCAGCAAACATCCAGCCCTCATTTCAATTCTCCACAGGCTATCCGGCATGCTCCCCCACAGAATTGACACGAAACATGTGCCACAATACTTCGACGATTCTTGACTTCGAGGAAGTACTACATTCAGCCATTCTATTTAATGTTCACACGCATGGACAAGCTCAAATAGTTATTTATTCATTAGAGGCGAGCCAAACTGCTTTCGTGTATTCTCTAGATTGACGTAAGTCGATTTCGACAATGAACAGGGGAAATCCATGAAAAATCACAACATCCCGATTTTGGTCGCGACGGCGATGATCTTTTGCCTGGGGCCCCTGGCCTGCTCGGACGGAGACAGCAAGACTGACGCCGGGCTGCCGGACGGGGGAGATACGGACACTGACGATGCGGGCAACGACGGCGGCGATGAGTGCGTGGAGACCGCTGACGGGGTCTTCCCCGACGAGGCGGTGGAGATCGCCTGGGACGCGGACGATGCCGACAAAACAATTCCCGACTACGGCTGGAACCCCATCAACGGAGCCGAGGGCACCTACATCCTGGATGAAGAACCCATGTGGGAGGCCGTTCGCTTCGATCTGACGGCGCCCGCAACCGTGTACGGAGCTCGCGTAATGTGGGGCAATCTGACAGGTGGTGGCATCAGACCGGTCACCCTCGGCGCATACGAGGACTTCGGCAGCAACGGCTTCGATTTCTACCAGTGGGAATCCATGTGGGAAGGCGATCGCTGCCTCACTTCGGGCGACCAGGGAGAATGGGTGGATTACGTTTTTGAAACCCCCATCGAGGTTGAGATACCCGGCCTGTTCTACATCTCCCAGTACTGGGAAACCGAGGAAGATCCGCGCATCATGTTCGGCCCGACCTCGAGCGAATGCACGGCATGGGATGACTGCCACTCCGCAATCAACATGCCGCTGGCCGACGCCAACAGCTACTACAACGGCATCACGTTTCAGTTTCAATATAACTTTGCCGTCAGGCTCATGGTGGAATGGCACGATGATATCCCTGCGGCCGACAAGTGGTTTCAACCGGGCGGCCTGGCCGTGAGCAGCCGGGTGGCGTGGGGCGACTACGACAACGACGGCGACGACGACCTGATGACCAACGGTCCCACCCTTTACGAAAACGACGGGAGCGGCGGGTTCACGGACGTCACCTCTGCCGCCAACATTGACACGGTGGCGGGATCGTGCGGCGGCGGCGTGTGGGGCGATTACGACAATGACGGATGGCTGGACTTCATGTGCCTCGGGAATGGCAACTCTGCGTGGGATCCCCTGCTCCAAAACAACCAGGACGGCACCTTCACCGATGTGACGGTCGCATCCGGTATCTCCGATTTCCAGACCGCGATCGACTGCAACACGACCGTCGATCCCGAGTACTCCCCGACGGAAGGAGTCGCATGGGTGGACATGGACAGCGACGGGTTGCTCGACATTTACCAGGCTCAATACGAGTGCGGCGGCGTTTATCAGAACTACATCGACCGGATCTGGCACAACGAGGGGGGCGGCGTCTTCACCGAATGGAACAGCGGCCACGGTTTCACCAACGCCCGGCAGGCGGGCCGCGGAGTCAGCCCTCTGGATTACGACATGGACGGGGACATGGACATTTTCGTCAGCAACTATCGCCTCGATCCCAATTTCATGTACGACAACAACGGAGCGGGTATCTTCACAGACATCTCCATGGCGACCGGGCTCATAGGTGAAGCTGTCAGCATGGCTTACGGCCACACAATAGGAGCTGCCTGGCTCGACGCGGAGAACGACGGGGACTGGGACATCTTCCTGAGCAACCTGGCGCACCCGCGATTCTACGATTTCAGCGACAAGAGCCAGATGATGATCAACGATGGATCCGAGGCGTTCACGGACACCACACCAACGGCGGGCATCTTCTTCCGGGAGACTCACTCCAATCCCACCGTGGCGGACTTCAACAACGACGGCTATATGGACCTGTTCATCACCTGCGTCTACGAGGGCCGGTTCTCGGAAATGTACTTCAACAACGGCGACGGCACCTTCACACAGGTCAACTACGAGTCCGGCGCAATCGCATACAACGGATGGGGCTCCGCCGCCTCGGACTACGACAACGACGGCGACGTGGACCTGGTGGCCTACGATCTTCTCCGCAACGACACCGCAGCAGACGGCAACAACTGGATCCAGGTGCGCGCGCTCGGAGGAATGTCCTCGGCCGGGCTTGTCAATTCGGCGGGCATCGGCTCCATCGTCAAGGTCACCGCAGGCGGAGAAACCATGATGCAGCACACCAGCGGAGGCTCGGGCACCGGCGTACAGGACTCGGCGTTCCTCGTTTTCGGGCTGGGTTCTGCCGCCTCCGCAAGCGAGATCGAGGTGCTTTATCCGGGCGGAGGCGTCGTTACCGAGACCGCCACCATCGCCGCCGGCCAGCGCATATGGATTGAGGCTGACGGCACCGTCACCTACGGATGGGCACACCCCTGACCTGCACAATTCGCCAGCCTGTCGGATTCATTTTGACGATCATGCGCGGCTATTATGATAATATGGTCGTTTCTTGAATGGGGGTTGAGGACGATGCCTAGAATAGATTCCCTGGTAATGACCCTGCTCGCTGTTTTTGTAGCTACCATCGGCTGTTCGGGCGGTTCGTCCAGTGGAGACGGTGGGACCGACACGGACACCGATACGGATACAGACACTGATGCAGACACGGGCTCCTGTATTCCCAATTGGACCGAGCACACGGTGGTTGGGGAATTCGGCGGCGCCCATTCGGTATACGCGGCGGACATTGATGGAGACGGGGACATGGACGTGCTCGGCGCGGCGAATTCTGCCTCTGACATCACCTGGTGGGAGAACACCGCCGGTGACGGGACCACATGGACCGAGCACACGATAAACGAGTATTTCGCCGGCGCCAATTCTGTATACGGAGCGGACGTGGATGGGGACGGCGACGTTGACGTGCTCGGCGCGGCGCCTGGTGACGATGCCATCGTCTGGTGGGAGAACACCGCCGGCGACGGGACTACCTGGACCGAGCACACGGTGGATGGGGCATTCGATGGCGCCATGTCGGTATACGCCGCCGACGTGGATGGCGACGGCAACATGGACGTGCTCGGCACGGCATTTTACGACGACGACATCACCTGGTGGGAGAACACCGCCGGCGACGGCACCGCGTGGACCGAGCACACGGTGGAAGGGGCATTCAATGGCGCCTGGTCAGTGTATGCGGCGGACGTTGACGGAGATGGTGATATGGATGTACTCGGCGCGGCAACACTTGCCGACGACATCACCTGGTGGGAGAACACCGCCGGCGACGGGACCAGCTGGACCGAGCACGCGGTGCATACGACATACGACGGCGCCTCGACGGTAAACGCCGACGACGTGGACGGAGACGGAGACATGGACGTGCTCGGCGCGGCAGTCAACGCCGATAACATCACCTGGTGGGAGAACACTGCCGGCGACGGGACTACCTGGACCGAGCACACGGTGGATGGGGCATTCGATGGCGCCAGGTCGGTATACACGGCGGACGTGGACGGCGATGGAGACATGGACGTACTCGGAGCGGCAATATATGACAATGACATCACTTGGTGGGAGAACGATTGTATTCCGTGAACAGCTCCCAGAAAAATGTGAAAGGGGCACCACTCAGAAGGGATCTTTTCTTACCGGGTTAGCCTGCCTAATGCGCAATATGAAAATTATACACGGAAGCAGAAGTCCGGGAGATGTTTTTTTCGGCCCGGCAACACCTTGAACACCTCCCCTCCCTCTGCTATCAAACCGCCCATGCGATTTTTGATGACAACAGCGATATCCGTGGTTTTTCTGGCATGTGCCGATTGCCCGGAATGCCCGCCGTGCGAGGAGAAACCGAAAGCGACGGTTGAAATCAGGGCCGACGGCGGACTCGTTGAGACCGACGCGGGGGTGTCCCCGACAGGATCAGGAAAACAGCCGAAGGAGGTAACCTATTACCCCCTTCACGGGCGGGCGGGCTTCGACAAGGTGAACATCTGGGAAAAACCCGACATGGACACCCTGCGGCTCGGCTATATGCGCAAGGGCCAGCGGACCATGCTGGGAGATCCGGAGTTTACCTCGGAGAGCTGTCCCAAGGGCTGGTACAAGCTGCCCAAGGGCGGTTTCGTATGTCAGGGACGCGGCATGCTGGTAGGAACAAAGCCCCGATACATCCACAGGCCCCCTCCCCCTCCAAGGGTGGATGAACTCGATCCATACCGGCACGGCTTCATCCGAAAGGACTGGACCCCGGTGTACAAGCGCATCCCCGCCCAGGAAGAAATCTGGAGTCCGCCCGTGACGGACCCGCCGCCGGAGGGCGAAGATGAGCAGGATGGGGGAACCTTCGAGGCCCAGGTGAGACCTCCCTGCGATCCGGATGAGGAAAAAAAGAAGGAGGAAGAAGAGGAAGCCGCACAGGCGGAACCGGTCGCATCCGAAACCGACGAGAACAAAGAGGAAGAAATCCCCTGCTCGGACTACCGTCGGTACGCCAAAATCAATTACAAGGCCATCCGGGATTTCATGTCCCGCGGCTTCTGGACCTCCGTGTCGAACCGGCTACGCGACGACGACACCAGGCAGTATTACTACGAAACCATCAAGGGAAATTACATCCCCGGCAACGCGGTCCACCTGATCCGCCCGCCCACGTTCAGGGGCTACGAGGTGCTCGGCGACTCGCCCCTACCCGGGGTCATCGTACGCTCGAGAAACGCCTCGTTCTTCCAGCAGCGCAATTCCAAGTTCCGGGGAATCGGGCCCGCCGACCGTCTTTCTGTCTATCGGGTTCTCTCGCAGAGTGAGGGCAAGGGGGTCAAATTCTACGAAATAGAGGGGAACCGTTGGCTCAAATCGACCCAGGTGGAATACTTCTCCATGCGGGAGATTCCGGACGGAGTGGGGCAGAACGACAAGTGGATTTTCATTGACCTCTCACGCCAGAGCCTCGTGGCGTACAACGGCGCCATGCCCGTCTATGCGACCCTCATCTCATCCGGCCTCGCGGGCGACGAGGAGACCGAGACCCCTACCGGAAAATTCAAGATCGAGTTCAAGCACCTGACTGACGACATGGCGGGATACATCGGCGATAACGAAGACGTCTACTCGGTGTCGGACGTGCCATGGGTGCAGTACATCCACAGGAACGTCGCGCTCCACGCATCGTTCTGGCACTCCCGATACGGCACACCCAAGAGCCACGGCTGCATCAACCTGGCGCCCGCAGACGCAAGATTCCTTTTCGACTGGAGCGATCCGCCGCTGCCCGATACATGGTACGCGGTGGCGATGCCCAAAAAGGGGCCCTTCACCTGGGTGATCATCGAAGGGAAAACGCCCAAGTAACGCCCCCTATTCGGGAATATTTATTCGCGCCCGGGGTTGAAGCGTATAAACGTGTTCGGTAGATACGTGGCTCTGGATAACAAACGACAGTGGAAGGCCAGAGGATTTCGATGAATCACGATATGAAAGCAATTAATGAGATGATCAAGACCGAGAGCGCCTTCGTGGACGATCTGATCCACGAAATCAGCAAGGTCATCGTCGGGCAAAAAGAGATGGTGGAACGCGTGTTGGTGGGCCTGCTCACCGGCGGCCACGTATTGATCGAGGGCGTGCCGGGGCTGGCAAAAACCCTGTTGGTCAACACTCTGTGCCAGACTATCTCGGCCAAGTTCAAGCGGGTGCAATTCACCCCCGACCTGTTGCCGGCGGATCTTGTCGGCACAGTCATCTACAACCAGCATTCCGGGGAATTCTCCGCCAAAAAGGGTCCGTTGTTCGCCAACCTGGTGCTCGCGGACGAAATCAACCGCGCACCGGCGAAGGTGCAATCCGCGCTCCTCGAAGCCATGCAGGAGAAGCAGGTCACCATCGGCGACGAGACGTTCCCCCTGCCGAGCCCCTTCATCGTGATGGCCACGCAGAACCCCATCGAGCAGGAAGGAACCTATCCCCTCCCGGAGGCGCAGATTGACCGTTTCATGCTCAAGATCAAGGTGGACTATCCCACCCGTGAAGAGGAGCGCTCCATTATGGATCGCGTCACCTGGGAGCAGACGCCCAGGGTGTCCAGCATAATATCGCCCGAACGAATCCTGGACGCCCGCAAGGTGGTAAACGAGATTTACGTGGACGAGAAAATCAAGGATTACATTATCGATATTGTGTTTGCCACTCGGGAGCCGGACAAGTACGGGCTCGAGGAGTTGAGCCGTTTCATCGAGTACGGCGCCTCCCCGCGCGCCTCAATCGCCCTCAACACGGCAGCCAAAGCCCACGCCTTCTTGCGCCATCGCGGTTACGTAACGCCCGAGGATATCAAGTCCATCGGACCCGACGTGCTCCGCCACCGGATCATCATCACATACGAAGCCGAGGCCGAGGAAATCACCAGCGAAGACATCGTTCGCAAGATCTTCGACACCGTAGAAGTTCCCTAAAGGAGTACCCGGAGCAATGGATCACACCGAGCTTTTCCGGGAGATCCGGAAGATCGAGATCGTCACGCGAAGCCTGGTGAACGACCAGCTGGCGGGACAGTATCAATCGGTCTTCAAGGGACGAGGTATGGCGTTCGACGAGGTGCGCCAGTACCAGCACGGGGACGACGTTCGCCTGATCGACTGGAACGTCTCGGCCCGCATGAACGAGCCGTATATCAAGATGTTCGTCGAGGAGCGCGAGATGACCGTCATGCTGGTGGTGGACGTCTCCGCCTCCGAGTGGTTCGGCACGACGCATCAGACCAAATCGCGCCTCGCGGCAAAGGTTGCGGCGACCATGGCGTTCTCCGCCATCAAGAACAACGACCGGGTGGGGCTGATCATGTTCACGGATCGAATAGAGATCTTCGTCCCGCCCAAGAAGGGAAAGAAGCACGTCCTGAGGGTGATATCCGAGATCCTGAGGTTCACACCCAAGGGCAAGGGCACCGACATCGGGGTGGGGCTAGAGTATCTGGGCCGCGTGGCAAAGCGAAAGTCCGTGGCGTTCCTGATCTCCGACTTCATCGCCGACGGCTGGGAGCGCGCCATGAGGCTCGCCCAGACCAAACACGATCTGGTCCCCATCTGCGTGACGGACCCGCGTGAGGAGGATCTGGCCGACATGGGGGTCGTCTACGTCGAGGATTCGGAGACCGGCGACATCCTCCCGGTGGACACTTCTTCAAGGTGGGTGCGCGCCGCCTACCGGGACGAGATGAAACGTCGTCGATCCGAACGGGAGCAACTTTTCAGGAAACACAAGGTGGACTTCATCAACATGTCCACCGGCGACGAAACGATGTCGGCCCTTGTTGATTTCTTCCGAATAAGAGCGAGGAGGGCCAGGCGTTGATGTTCGAAGGACGCATTCACCTCGCCGTCGCCCTGTGCGCTTTTGTGGCCCTGTTCGCCGGGGAATCCGCCGCTGACGACGCCGGTCCTATTCTTCCGCCGCTCCCGCCGGATCGGATGCCCACCCTGGAATTCTCAGTGGAGCCCGTGGAGGTGACCCTCGGCGATATCGTCACCTGGAAGGCGGTCATCAAGAGGCGTGTTGGCGATCGTATCCACCTCTCCCGCACGGCCTCCTTTAGCGATTTCGAGATCCAGAGCAAGGACGACACGGTGGGCGAGGCGACCGACGACTGGTTGCAAGAGACCCTCATAGTGAACCTGATATCCTTCGAGGCCGGCGACATCGAGATCCCGTCACACAGAATCACCGTCGTGGACATCGAGGGCCGGGTGGCGGAGATAGAGACGGAGCCCGTGACGGTGAGCGTCAAGAGCCTCATCGCGAACGAACCCGAACCCAAAATAAAACCCGACACCGGCCCGGGTGTGCCCGTGTACGAGGACGACTACACGCTTCTGTACGTGCTCGGGGCCCTCGGAGCCATCATCGTCATCGCGCTGCTCACGTTGCTGGGCAGAAAGCTCTGGTCCTTGCGTCGGCCACGCCGGGGACCGCCTCCGCCACCGCCGCGTCCAGCCGAGGAGATCGCCCTGGAAAAACTCGCGGCCATCAGGGAGTCCAGTCATCTGGAGGAAGACAGGTACAAGCTCTTCCACGTTCTCCTCTCCGAGGCGTTCAGAGAGTATCTGGGCAACCGCTACAGGTTCCACTCCCTCGACAGATCCACCGAGGAGCTCGTCATCGAAATGCGAAAACCGACACTCCCCCCGGAGCTGTTCGAGCGCATCATCGAGCTGCTTGCACAGACCGACTTCGTCAAGTTCGCAAAGTTCATACCCGGACACCAGGCGTCCCTGGAAATGCTGGAAGAGGCCTTTGCGGTAGTCGACGTCACAACTCCCAAACCCTCCGTGCCCTCGCCGGCAAAAGACCAGGAGGGCGACAATGGGTAGACATCTCTCCTGGCTGGAACCACTGGCCTGGTCTATCGGCATGCTGATCGTCGCCGCGGCCTTCATCTTGCCCGGCTGGCTCTCGGAGGGCTCGGGCATGCGCTTCGAGAACCCGTGGTTTCTGCTGGGCCTCATCGGCGTTCCTCTGGTGATCGCCGCAGGGATCCTGGAGCGCCGCACCGCCGGGAGGATCAAACTCCCCACGGCCGGCATCCTCGCCGCTTCAAAGAGGGGTTGGAGGATCTGGTTGATGCCCCTGTCGGTCGGCCTTCGAGCGCTGGCCATTTTACTTCTGGTCATCGCCCTCGCGCGGCCTCAGGACTCCAACCAGAAGCAGGAAACCCACACCAAGGGCATCGACATCATCCTCACCATCGACGTCTCCGGATCCATGAAGGCCTCGGACCTGGAGCCGACCCGCCTCGAGGCCGCCAAGGAGGTTGTGCGAAGGTTTATCAAGCGCCGTAAAAATGATCGCATCGGCGCGGTGATCTTTGCAGAAAACGCGTACACCCTGTGCCCTCTCACTCTCGATTATTCGGTGCTCTCCACGATGATCGCAGACATCAAGCTGGGCATCATCGACGACAAGGCAACCGCCATCGGAAACGCCGTGGGCGTATCCATCAACCGCCTTCGCAAGTCCGACGCCAAGAGCAAAACGATCATCCTGCTCACGGACGGCACGTCCAACGCGGGAAACATCTCCCCCGAGCAGGCGACCCTGTTCGCCGAGACCCTGGGAATCAAGATCTACACTATCCTGATGGGCCAGCGGGACGAGGCCAAGGTGGCCGGCGGGTTCGATTTCTTCAAAAACACTATCTTCGGCACCAAGAGCCTCCCGGTAAACCCGGAGTTGCTCAGGCAGATGAGCGAGCAGACGGGCGGCACCTTCTTCGAGGCCACGGACAAGAAAGGTCTCATTTCGTCATTCCACGCCATCCTCGACGCCCTGGAGAAATCCAAGATCGCGGATCGAGGGGTGGTGTACGCGGAGATCTTCGAGGTGTACCTGTGGCCCGCTCTCTTCCTGGTAGCTCTTAACCTGCTGCTCAACCTGGTCATTCTGAGGAGGACGCCATGAGGTTTGCGGATCTCGGGATGCTCGGCTTCATGGTGCTGCCCGCTGGCGTGGCCATCGCCCTCTTCCTCGGCGTATGGCTTCGCAAGCGCGCCATCAGCCGTGTGGGCAACCCGGCAACTGTGGAGTCCCAACTCCGTCGGCCGTCTCCCTATCTTCGAGCGGTAACGGGAATCGCTCTCTTCCTCGGCATCACCGGGCTCGTTCTCGCCACGGCTCGCCCCCAGTACGGCGGTCGGATCCAGATGCTGAAGAAGAGGGGCATCGACATTGTAGTGGCTCTCGATTTCTCCAAGAGCATGCTCGCCCAGGACATCCTCCCAAATCGTATCGACCGGGCAAAGCTGGAGCTGAACGAACTCATCGAAATGCTCACCGGGGATCGTATCGGCCTCGTGGCCTTCGCGGGGGACACCATCCGCTTTCCCCTCACCACCGACTACACTGCGGCCACAGCCTTCTGGCGAGGCCTCGGCCCGTACGACATGCCAGTCGGGGGCACTGCCATCGGCAAGGCGATCACCGCCTCCGCACGCATGCTGAGACCAAAGACCGAGGACGAAAGCGACGTGACGGGCATGGCGGGCAGATCCAAGGTCGTGATTCTTCTGACCGACGGAGAAGATCACACCGGAGATCCAGTCGAGGCGGCCAAGCAGGCCGCAGGCAAGGGCATCATCATCCACGTGGTCGGGATCGGATCGGATTCACCGGAACTGATCCCCAGGTATCTGGACGACGGCACGACCATGGGTTACCAAAAGGACAACAAGCAAGAATACGTCACCACTGCGCTGACGTCCGGCAACGAGGAGACCCTGCGCGACATCGCCCTGAAGACCTCCGGCCATTACTACAGGGCCGGTAGCGACTTTTCGGGCATCACGGCGGTCATGAATGAGATCAGAAAGATGAAGCAAACCGAGATCGAGGCCAGGCAGATTACAGTCTACGAAGAGGTCTTCCAGTGGTTCCTCGCCCCTGCGGTATTTCTCATGCTCATCGCCTTCATCATTCCGCAAAGGACATCCTTTCGCTGGAGGAGACGAAGATGAGAACCGACATCCACCGCCTCTGTCTCGCTCTCCTTTTCTCGGTCGCAGTGCTGCTTGTCGGCGAGTCGGCCTCCGCCTTCGAGCTGTTCCGTTCGCGCAACGGCGATGTCGCCGACGGAAACGAGTACCTCGCGCAGAAAAAGCACGCGGACGCCCTCGAAAGCTACGACGAGGCCGCGCGATCCCTGCCTGACAGGAACGAGGTCCATCTCAACCGCGGCCTGGCTCTGATGCGGATGGCGGTCGACAAGCTGGACCAGGCAATGCAGGCTCTCAAGCTGGCCTCAGAAGCTGGTTCGGAGGACCTCGTGCGGGCCAGAGCGTTCTCCAATCTGGGGAACGCCTTCTTCCGCAAGGAGGACTACGAGGCGGCGATTGAAAACTACAAACGGAGCCTGCTGCTGTCACCGGGAAACCGCGACGTTGCATGGAACCTGGAAGTTGCCGGTCAAAAGCAAAAGGAAAAAGAAGAGCAGGAAAAGAAAGACCAGGAAAAGAAAGACCAGGAAAAAGAAGAACAAGATCAGCAGGACCAGCAGGACCAGCAAGACCAGCAGGACCAGCAAGATCAGCAGGACCAGCAGGATCAACAGGACCAGCAGGATAAGAAGGATCAGCAAGATCAAAAGGACAAGCAGGATCAAAAGGACAAGCAGGATCAAAAGGACAAGCAGGATCAAAAAGACAAGCAGGATCAAAAAGACAAGCAGGATCAACAGAAACAGCAGCAACAACCGAAAACGCGCCAGGAAGTCGAACAACTCCTCGACACCCTGGACGAGAACCAGGAAAACCTGATCAAGAATCAGGCGAGGCAGCGGGGCGCAATGGTTCCGGTGGGCAAGATGAAGGACTGGTAATGCGGCGACTCCTCTACATGACGGCCCTGGCGATCCTCTTCCTGGTCGCCTCGGGGGCCCACGCCCAGCAAGGGGTCGCGCCGAATCAACCCAAGATCGGCATCAAAGTCGATCGGGACACCCTCGTGCAGGGAGAGCCCTTCGAGTTGACCATCAACATCTCGACCCAGAGCGCCGTGGACCCCGTTGTACGATTGCCCCAGTTCGGCGCGCTGCGGGTGTTGCGGCAGTCCGAATCGCACCCCATGTCTTTCTCCTTCTCGTTCGGAACGGGCCAGAAGAACCAGCGGTTTTCCAAGCACGAGTCCATTTACACTTTCTTGCTGGTGGCGGATCGACCGGGCAAGTACCAGCTCAACCCGACGATCGTTGAGGTTGACGGCAAGCGATTCAAGAGCCAGGCATACAACCTCAACATACTGCCGTCCGGTTCGAGCCCCGGCGCCGCCGGGCAGGCGCTATCCCAGACGGATCCCAAAAACCAGACACCACAGGCGCCTTCGGCCCCGGACGCGACGGTCAAGGAAATCGATCCGGGAGCCGTCGACCCCAACTATTTCCTGCACATGGAACTCTCGGACAGCGAGGTTACGGTGGGCCAGATGGTCATCCTCACGGTCTACCTCTACACCACCTGGAACGTGGGAGGGATTCACCTCATACGGGAGCCGGGCACCGAAGGTTTCTGGGCGGAGACCATCGACACCGGAGGCTCCAACCGTCACAACCAGACACAGGTGACAGTCGGCGGGACAACCTACGACCGCGTGAGTCTGCGCAAGCTGGCTCTCTTCCCCATCAAGACCGGCGAAATAACAATAGCCCCCTCCATCGCCCAGATCGAAGTGCGTCGCGGCGGCCTGTTCTCCAAGCGAAAGAAGGTAAAGCGATCGAGCCAGCCCCTCACTCTCGACGTGCTTCCGCTCCCTGAAAAGGACAGACCGGACGGCTTCAATACGGCAAACGTGGGCAGGTACAACTACAGGGCGGCCCTCGACAGGACCGACGCCAGGGTGGGCGAGCCGGTAACCCTCACGATGACCGCGCGCGGCAGCGGCAACATTCGCAACCTGATTCTTCCCCAGTTGAAGGACGTACCGGGGTTCAAGGTGTACGCGCCGGAGACCGAGGTGAACGTCAACGCCCGTGCGAACAACGTCACGGGTTCGCGATCGAGCAAGATCCTCATGATCCCCAAGAAGCCGGGAGTCTACGTGATCCCCGGGTTGAACTGGTCCTATTTCGATCCGGCGTCACAGAAGTACAAGACGCTGAAAGGCTCGGCCGGCAAGATCACCGTCAAGCCCGGAGAAAACTCCACCGGAGGCGCGGGCGGCACCGTCGAATCGGACCCGGGTACCGGTGACGGCTCCTTCGACCGCCTCAACAGAAAGTTGCGCTCGATAACCACGCGGGCCGATCTCCAGGGTGGCAGCGACGGTATCACTCTGAACAGGCCCTGGTTTCTATTCCTGGTAGTGCTCGCGCCATTCGCGTGGATAATGATCGCGGTCGTATCCCGCACACGCCGTAAGATGGCCGAAAACAAGCTCAAGGGCCGATCCAAAAAAGCAGATGCGATGGCCCGACAAGCGCTGACACACTTGAGCCTTGGCACGGACTCGATGCCATCCGAGGAGTTCTTCGCCGAAATCCAGAGAATCATTGTGGGCTTCCTCGAAAACCGCCTGGAGACAGCGGTCGCCGGGGACACTATGTCCGAACTCGACGCGCGCCTCGTGGACCGTGGCTTCAACGAAGAGCATGCGGCCAGAATAGTGTCCGAGATAGAGGGATGCGAATTTGCCCGTTTTGCACGGGGCGCATCCGCCCCTGAAGAACGCAGAAAGGCCCTCAAGCGAGTGGAAAACCTCGTCGACGATCTGGGTGCCGTGCGCGTCACGCCCGAAAAAAAGGATGGCGCATGACGAAGCTGTTGACAGCATTCACTCTCGTCACATGCCTCATCGGGGGGGTCGCTCCGGCGCTCACTCAGGACCGCGCCGCTACCCTGGACGACATGTTCAAGGAAGCCAACAACGCCTTCTGGAGTGGGGATTACGAAAAGGCGGCCGATATCTATGCCCGCATCGAGGAGATAGGCGTCCGTGCCCCGGGCCTGTCTTTCAACCGGGCCACCGCCGAAGAACGACTCGGTAACCTTGGAGACGCAGTGCTTCACTACGAGCGCGTCCTGCGACGCGATCCGGGGCACGAGGACACCATATACAATCTCACCATTATTCGCGACTACATCGCCCGCCGCGCGAACGAAGACGGACGAGACGCGGATCTCGCGCCCCACGCCGGACCATGGCGGGCTATTCTCGATCGCTTCTCGCCGAAGAGCGCCGCGTTTGCTTTTCTCGCGTTTCACATGGCCCTGTTCGTCATTCTGATCTTGAGGCGCTTCGTTCGTTCCGAAATGACCCGCCTGACCCTCGGAGTACTCATCGGAGTGCTGGTTATCCTGACGTTTGCGACAGGCGCGGTGGCAATCGGCAAGTACGACCAGGAGGTCAATCTCCGCGAGGCCATCGTGACTCAGGATGGAACTCTGGAGGTGATGGAGGGCCCGAGCAGTGAGATCAGACGGTTCATCCTCGAAGAAGGCAGCCGTGTTCGCGTGCTCGAAATCCAGGACGACTGGACAAAACTCAGAGACGATCAGGGGCGCGACGGCTGGGTCAGAACGGAACAGATCGGGGAGATCTGATCGTTTTTTTCTGGTCCAATCGGATCCAGCCGTGCTGACTCGCCGCGCCCTTATGAGGGCGCGGTCAGGATGGCCTGGTTTTCAAGATTGATCTTTGATTCCTTCGGCCAAGCCCGGAGGGCTTTGGGGGAGGCCCCCTATCCCCGACCCTTTCCGACACGAAGTGGCGCATTTCTGAGAGCCTGCCCGCCATAGGCCCTGAGGGTGTCGCTTTTCTACCCGAAGCATAGTTTGAAGTATATGGCATGTGTGGTATATTGGTCTGCATGAGCAACTCAAGAAGTTATCCCAAGAAGAGACCATCGAAGAAACTTCCCGAGACAGCACAGCAGGCTCTGTTTGATAAGGTAAGCCCCGAGTCTGTTAGCGATCCAAAAGAAAAAAATGTTCGAGTTGAGTTCGTCAATCCGTCCCCGGAAAAGATATTCGTGGGGAATGAGAGTTTGCGGGCTTTTCTTGATAACAGCGGGCTCGGCTGGGTGATACGGCTTCGCTCGTTGCTTGAATCTTCTGACATGACGCCATTTGTCAGCGCTTACAAGCCGACGGGCCGACGACCGTTTCATCCAGTGATGATGCTCGGTCTGATTGTTTACGGCGTACTGCAAAGGCAATGGTCACTGCGCGAGTTGGAGATGCTCTCCAAGCGAGATGTTGGGGCCTGGTGGCTATGCGGAGGCAGGCATCCCGACCACAGCACCCTTGGGCGGTTTGTCAGCAAGCATGCGGATGTTCTGACAGAGGAGTACTTCGTCAGCCTCACGGCGATGATTGTGAAAAAACTCAATTTGTCGGCGGGGGTTGTAGCCGGAGACGGCACCGTCATCGAGTCGGCGGCAGATGCCTACCAAACTATAAAGGAAGATGCCGCTAAGCAGGCAGCTCAAGAAGCAAGGAAAGAATCAGACGCGAAGCCCGAGGACGCTGCGGTCAGAAGGCAAGCCGACAACGCTGAGGCCATCGCCGACGCCGTGGAGAAGAAGGCGCGGCTGCTTCGAGAGCAGGGAAAGAAAACCGACAACATCAAAGTCAGCACTGTCGATCCGCAAGCGGTGATTCAGAAGACCAAGAAGGGTACTTTCAAGCTGGCGTACGTGCCATCGGTCCTTGCAAACAAAGAGCGGTTTATCATGGGTCATCATCTGGATCCTTCAGATGAAACAGCGTGCGTTTCGCCGATGCTTGACCAGTACCGGGCCATAACCGGAGAGCTTCCGAGTCTCGCATTGTTTGACGCCAATTATTGCAATCAAACGGTTCTCTCACTTTCGCTGGAGCTTGAGATGGATGTCCTTTGCCCCTCCGGCAAAGTATCCCGCGGTCAGTGGGAGAAGAGCGAGACGCGCGGGGGCAAGTTCGGCAAGGGCATGTTCGTCTTCAACGAAGTTGAAAACCACTATGTTTGCCCGGCGGGTCAAACGCTGCTGTCCAGAGGAAGTGACGGAAGGCGCAACGGTCAACGCAAATACAAGTACCAGTGCTCCAACTGTAACGACTGCGAGATGCGCGCCCAGTGCACTGATGCCAAGCATGGCAGAATGATCTTGCGATATGAAGTGGACGAACTCAAAGACGCGATGAACCTGGTTTTCAAAAACAAGAAAGCTCGCCAAGAATACCGGCAACGACAACACATGGTCGAACCAATCTACTCAGAGTTGAAACAGCGGCAGGGGCTCGACAGGTTTCATCGCTGTGGCCTGAAAATGGTCAGGGCCGAATTCTCGATACACTGCCTGGCGCACAACCTCAAAAAGGCGCTACGGGCCCTGCCTGAGGGTGCTTTCGTGCTTATTACAGAGCGGAGTGAGACCCGGTTACGGCTTTGGATGTTCTGTTTGCGATGACAACGCGTAAGAACAGATTTGCCGATTTATATATGAAAAAGTAGCTATGCGGGCTTCATCCGCAGTTTGGTAAAACCAAATGAAAGTTTATCGACACCCTCAGGGCCTATGGCGTGGCAAGCGGCGGGATCTTGGACCTTGGAGTTTGGAGTTTGGACTTTGGCTTTTTCAGGGACAGTTGGCCGGTACCGGCGTGCAGGTGTCGTCGAGGTTGTCGTGGACATCTACATCATCGGGGGAATCAGTGAGCTGGTCCAGTAGGTCGCATGCCTCGCAGTCAGGAAGCACGGCATTGTAGTAAATGTTCAAGTCCCCGCCCACCGACGTGAGGCCGCTCAGGCCATCCAGGTTGGTCAGGACTGGGTTGCCACCGTTGTAATCATTACCTATCAACAAGTCCCCCGTCACCGAGGTGAGGGCGCTCAGTCCGTCCAGGTTGGTGAGAGAGCTGTTCTTGTAGATTTGCACGTCCCCGCCCACCGAGGTGAGGCCGCTCAGGCCGTCAAGGCTGGTGAGGAAGTAGTTGTGGGCAATCCCCAAGTGCCCACCCACCGAGGTGAGTCCATCCAGACCGTCAAGGTTGGTGAGGACGTTGTTGCTGCTGCTGTAACCGATCGCCAAGTTCCCACCCACCGAGGTGAGTCCATCCAGACCGTCAAGGTTGGTGAGGGCGTTGCCTTCGATGAACAAGTGCGTGCCCATGGAGGTGAGGCAAATCAACTCGTTCAAGTCGGTGCACGATGGGCAGTGGATACTCAGGTATCCCGAGATCGATGTGTATCCTGCGAGGGTTGCGACATCTGTTTGTGTAGTGATCTCGAAATCGCCGGAGTACTCCCCATTGGGGCAATCGCTAACAGTGTCTGTATCTGAATCGGTGTCCGTGTCTGTATCTGAATCGGTGTCTGTGTCCGTGTCGGCCCCACCGTCTCCGATGGATGATACATGCGAGCAGCCGCCACAGGCCAGCACGGTCGCCAGCGCTGTCAATAGCAAGTACCTCATGCCCAAACCCTTCGCTTTGTACGTGAGGGGATTGTAACATGGACTTTGGCGGTTGATGGTTACAATCTACGGACAGTTCGCCGGAACCGGCGTGCAGGTGTCGTCGAGGTTGTCATGGACATCCATCCAAGAGGGTCCGGTAGTGATCTGGTCCAGCAGGTCGCACACTTCGCAGTCGGGAAGAATGTCGTTGTAGTAGATCTCAAACTCATGCTCCACCAAGGTGAGATTGCTCAGCCCGTCCAGGTTTGTGAGGGTGGCGTTATTTTCGATTAAAAAACCATCGAATATGCCCGCACCCACCGAGGTGATGCCACTCAGCCCGTCCACGTTTGTGAGGGCGAGGTTATTTTTGATTATTAAGCCCCCGCTCACCGAGGTGATCCCGCTCAGTCCGCCCAGACTTGTCAGAGCATAGTTACTCACAATACCCAAGTCCCCACCCACTGAGGTGATCCCGCTCAGTCCGTCTAGATTTGTGATGATGGTATTGCTCCCAATGACCAGATCCTCGCCCACTGAGGTGAGTGCGCTCAGTCCGTCAAGATTGGCCAGGACAGGATGCCGAGTAATTTGCAACCACTCGCCTACCGATGTGAGGCTGCTCAGACCGTCAATATTGGTCAGGGCGTCGTTCCAGTAGATTATCAAGCGTCCGCCTACCGAGGTGAGTGCGCTCAGTCCGTCTAAATTGGTGAGGGCGTCGTTGTTGGCGATCCGCAGGGCATCACCCACGGACGCAAGTGAGGATAGGTCGTTCACGTTTGCGAGAACGTCGTTGAAGCTGATCTCCAGTTTGTTTCCCACGGACGCAAGAGAGGACAGACCGGTTAAATCTGTGAGAGCTTCGTTGTTGTTGATCCTCAGGTCATTACCTACGAACGAAAGCGAGGCCAGACCGGTCAAACCCGTGAGCGCGCCGTTGCCGATAATCTCCAGGTCATTACCCACGGATGCAAGTGAGGACAGGTCGTTCAGATTTGTGAGAACGTGGTTGCCCATAAGCTCCAGGTCATTGCCTACGGATGCAAGGGAGGACAGGTCGTTCAGATTTGTGAGAAAGTGGTTGTTTTTTATTATCATGTCATTGCCCACGGAAGCAATTGAGGACAGACCGGTCAAATCCGTAAGCGTGCTGTTGTAGGAAATCGTCAGGCTTCCACCCACGTCTACGAGGCAAATCAACTCGCTCAAGTCAGTGCACGAAGGGCAGATGATACTCAGGCCTCCCGAGATCGACGTGTATCCCGCGAGGGTCGCAACATCCGATGGTGTGGAGATAGTAAAACTTCCGCTATACGCCCCTAGTGGACAATCAGGGTCAATGCCGGTGTCAGTATCTGTATCTGTGTCGGTATCGGAGTCGGTGTCCGTGTCGGTATCGGAATCCGTGTCGGTGTCGCCACCGTCACTGCTCGACGAGCTTTTCGAACACCCGCCGCAAACCAGCACGGTCGCCAGGACCATCAACAGCAAGTATCGCATTCCCCCGCCTTTCGTTTTGTACGTGAGAGCATTCTACCATGGACTTTGGGCGACTGCCACGCACCGCGCCATGAATGTAAGGAGCAGTGGAGATGTCCGGGTCATAAGCAGTTAGTTATGTCCGCCCCATCGGCATCCGTAATAATTGGCTTATGGAAAAGCCAATTGAAAAATGGATCGCCAGGAAGGCGAAGCAAATGACAAGGTATGAAATTT
>JAUVDV010000019.1 GCA_030595125.1 Deltaproteobacteria bacterium | reverse complement strand
GGCGATGGACAAGCCCGGGGACATTGGAAAGGACTACGCACCCAAGAAATCCGCCAAGCGAAAGGCTGCGCCCAGGGGTGGGATGGATAGGTTGGACGACCTGCTTGGCGGCTCGATCAACGGCAAGAAATCCGGCTCCGGCACAGGAGGTGGATACGGAATGCGCGGCGAGAAGAAGCGTGAGGTTGGAAGGGGGCTCGGCACCGAGGGTGTCGGCTGGACAGGAGGAGGGGAGGGGCAAAACGCCATAGCTGTTAATCCGTACACGGATACCAACAAGGTGAAAAAGAAACCGTTGTTCCGTCGGGGGACGTGTTCCGACGCGTCGAGGCGACCGCTATACCAGAGGCGCGTCCTGTGGCGAGGCAGGCTCATGCGCGCGAGCGACGCCTCGGGTTATCTGCGCATCTTCAAGGAGGCGGGAGAGCGCTGTGAACTGCCCAGATGGAAGGAGCGAAAGGTTCTGCTCGACCTCATCGAGGGCAGGGCGCGAAGCGGAGAGCAGGTGAGAGATCTGCTTTCGACATTTCGCAAATATCCGTCGATGAACAAGTACCTGCGTCGGAAGATACTCAAGCGGGCGCTGGATCCGGATGTCACCATGGGGATCTATTTCCCGTCAGGGGTTAACTGGGCACAAGTGCAGCGGGGGTTGGCCGCGCTCAAGACAGCCGAGGATCGTGTGACCGAAGTGAAGAAAATTCTTCAGAGCCATCCCGACGATCCAATGGGCAGGAGCCTGCTCGTTTATGCGCTGGTAGAGGCGCAGGAGACCGAGGAAGCCATGGCGACGGCGTCCCGGTTGAGAAGGGAAGGCCTGGCGGGGCCCTCGGTGCTCGCGGTTCTGTGCGATCTACAGGCCGAGGCGGGATTGGTGCCCGAGGCGCGGCGAACGTGCTCGGAGCTGGTGGAGTTCAACCCCGACGATCCCGGCGCGCGACAACGCCTGGGAGATCTGTTTCTGCGGCAAGCCTGGTACGCGGATGCCTACAGGCAGTACAAGACCCTGGTGGGGACGCTCGACGGCGCCCCGGGGGCGCTCCTGAGGCTCGCCGCCGCTGCGGCCGGCATGGGCAAGGTTGACGAGGCGCTGCGTATCGAGAGGAAGGTAGCGTCGGGGGATGGTGAGCCGGGGCCCATGGATCCCAGGCGATGGGCCAGGTTGCACTCGGCGGCAAGACTCGCCGGGATGATCCTCGACGCCAAGGCATCCAACGACAAGAAAAACCTAAAAGCGCTCGAGCGCAATCTCAAGCGAACCCAGGTGTTCGGATCGGCCGCGAGCATCGTTGTGCTGGTGTGGGAGGATCTGCACGTCAAGATGGATCTCGAGGCAATGCGTGAAGAAGAGGTGTTCCCGGTTTCGGAGAGGATCTCCGCCGACCACGTGGGCTTGCAGATGATGGACCTGGGCAGGAAGGCGCACGCCGACGTGGAAATCTCGGTCAAACTCAAGGGAGCGCCCCTGCGCCGCGCCGTGCAGTACAAATTGTTCACCATTACCTGGGATGGAAAGAACTTCACCATCGACCGGCAAATCTCCGCAATCGAACCCGGGGAAACTACGGATGGATGATCAGCTATCGCTTCTGGCTACGGCGACGGAGGCGGGTCGAATGATATCCTCGCCCATCAGGTATCCCTCCTGGATCACTCCGACGATCTGACCGTCAAGTGAGGGATCGTCAGCCGGGACGGTGGTGACGGCCTTGTGTATCGATGGATCGAAGTGGTGTCCCAGGGCGTCTACCCGCTGGATCCCGAGGGCCTCGAGCTTCCCCAGGAACATGTCGCGGACCATATTCACCCCGTCGAGGAGTGTGTTCAGGTCTCCAGTGTGTTTGGTAGCCTCTATTGCCCGGTCAAGGTTGTCGATGATATCCAGAAAGTCGACCAGGAGAGATCGACGGCTGCGCTCCACGTCCTTGAGAGTCTCTCGCCTGATCCGGTCACGGGCGCTTTCAAAATCGGTTACGGAGCTTTCGTGGGTCGCGGCGATCTCTTGCAACCTGCGCTCCCTGTCCGCAAGATCGCGTTCCAGCTGCGCCACGTACTCGGGTTTTTGCTCGGTTTCCGGTGAGGCGTCGCCAATAGCAGACTCGTCCAGATTTGAGAAACGCCGGTCGACAACCTTGAATCCTTTTTCGTTTTTATCATTCTCGCTCATGTGATCCTCACGGTGTTTTGCATACGAATTCCCGCGGTTCATTGCAAGTGACATCGCGCCAGCCCTCGGGGGAGTTGATCACGCAGTCATCGGCCGAATCGCCCTGGTTGGGAGATCCTTCGCACCAGTGTTCGTAGTCGAGCGCCTCGCCGTCGGTCCAGACGAACGAACCCTCGGTTGCCGTGTCAAAAAGTCCAGTCCAGGATTCCCATATCCCGAGATGGCCGATGAGCTCCCACGTGACGAACTCCCATTCCTCTTCCGAGTGAACCGACGCCAGGTGCTGCCCCCTCGTGACGCAGTGAGCCTCGGCCTGGGACCAGGAAAGCGCCTCTATGCAAAAAGCGAACTGCACATCCCCCGGGCCCGTCACGTCCATGCATTTGGGGCAATACGAAGGATCGTCGAGAATGCCGTTGCAATCCTGATCCACGAAATCGCAGATCTCTTCCGCGCCCGGATGAATGCCGGGCTCCTGGTCGTTACAGTCCTCCGTGCAGCCGTTGTACGTGTCGTTATCGGTATCGACGGTGCCTCCGGTCAGGCACGGCAACCAGACAGACATGTCGTCACCCCGGTTCTCTATCCTTTCGAAGATCCGGTCGAGGGTCTCTGTGGTCAAGTCCGGATCCCCGTGGGCGGTCGCCTCGGCCAGTGCCTGACTCTCTACCAGATCTCGGGCTTCTGAGGCCAGGCTCGCGAAGTCGATCTCCTCGATGCGAACGAAGAGATCCTCGAAGGCGCCACCAAGCCTATCGAGACACTGCTGCGAGCGAAAGCACAACCTGTGGATCCTGCCGCCGTTGTCCCACGAAGGTCCGGGGCCGCCGATGACTCCCATGTAGGAGTTTATCTCGCCCTCGAAGACTTGGTCGATGCCCCAGGGCAGGAATGTCCACATGTCGTCGCCAGGGTTATGGTAGACGGCGTAGTTGTTGGCAGAATTTGCGTATCCGTCCCAGTGATCCAGGTAGAGCTCGGTAACCGCGTAGGTCAGATAATCATCGACATCGAAATACTGTTCCAGCACGGGCAACGGATCATCGCCATCGTCTATTGCATCCAGGGCTTGCGCTATCTCGTAAAGATCGTCCTTGCTCGTATCGTCTCCGTTGTCCTGGTCAAATTCCTCGATGCTTTCCTGCGTGAAGTCGGTTCCGTACTGGCCCTCGTACAAGTTGCCGTCGGATTGTCCGAAGTACTTGTCCAGAAACTCCTTGTTGTCCGGGGTTTCGATGATGGCGTATATCCCCTTCTCCTCGTCGTTCATGGTCACCATTGCCCAGCCGGATCTGCTCGCGGGAATTTCGCCCGCCCTGAACAACGAATAGCCCAGAAATTCGTGGATGCAAGACGGATCCTGTACCAGGTTGTTGACGGTGAGCTTCCTCAGGCCAAGGTGGTTCTGCCCGTTCACGTACCTGTTGAAGTCCACGATGAAGGCGCTCTTGCCCGGGTTGCCGTTGCCGTCGCCGGAGATCTCCGGGTACGTGCCGCCCCATTCGACGAAGGATCCTGCGCTGCCTTTCAATCTGAGGCCGACATCCTCGAACGTGGTGCCGTCGATGGTGACGCATGCGTGGGTGTAAATCCTGGGTTCCGCGATGAGATTCTCCACCGCGTCGTCATCAAGCTCCACCTCGATATCGTGGAGCACCAGGCCGAAGAACTCGTCGAGAAGAGCATCTGCGCTCCCGTCGACGCCCGCGTCCGTACCTGCGTCGGTGACCGAATTGTCGGAGGTAGAGCACCCGATGAAGAGAAGGGCGAGAACCGCGAGAAAGACGACCCTCGAGAACATCAGTCCAACCCGCCCACCGAGTAGGAGGTCAGCTCCTCCATCTTGTTACCGGAATCACCACCCTCGGATATCTCTTTCACTTTCCCCACGCCCGAGGCGTAGTAATAGATCTTGGTCTCCTCGCTCAGTGGCGGCAGGCGTTCTCTGGTGATCATGATGCAGTCGAAGGTTCCCGCCCCGACGATGACCTCCTCGTGAAGTTCGGTGATGGTGAATGTGTAGGTGTAAAGCACGGAGTCGGTCTGGTTTCCCACTTCGTCAAAGGTGTACCGAGTGTATGATTCATCCCAGGTTTCACCCTTGGTGACCCGGGTTCGATTGAATCTGAGCGAACCGGGATCATAGTTTTGTGACTTGGTGACATTGCCGTCAGTATCGTAAACGATCTGACCAAGGCGGTTGACCTTGTCGCCGTCATCCTCATTGTAATAAGTCCTCGATTTGGTCGAGGTGAGATCGGGAGCGTTGTCGACAACAAACACAGTGCGCTCGCCCAACTCCCCACCGAAGTCGATGGTCTCGGTGCCGTTCACCGCATGGCTGAGGGTTTCGGGAGTATCGCCGTCGGCGTAGGTCTCGATGTACTCCCAGTAGTCCCCCACACCCATGGGGTAGTAGTCTCCGGTGATCGCGTCCGGGTCGTTCTCGCCGCACCCGGCGGTTACGAGCGCGCAAACGGTGATAGAGAGAAGTGCTGCTTTGGCGGCGTTCATTTTGTGCTCCTTACTAAATATCCAGGCAGGCGAGTGCCATGAGTGCTTCGGAATCTGCATAGTTCGGATCGGTGTTGCGTTTGGATCGGGTTATCTCGACGTTGATCATCAGCCGGAAGTACTTGCCGAAGTAAGTGTTGATGCCCGGGGTGAAGACCATGATCTCATCGTCTACTATATTGGCGTCTGGCTCGAGGAACTCGAACTTGAACGCCGGTTCCAGCGCAAAACGCCAGTGAACCGGGAACACGTGCCTGTACGAAATCACCCCGAGCGCGTCTATGAACATGGGTGGGTCGTCCGCCGTTACAACGGAGGAATAACGATATGCCAGGTGGTTGGCGCCCAGGAGACCCTCCGCGTAGAATTGGAAGTCGCCCGGTTTCAATCTGACATCCAGACCGGTTGCCCATCCTCGGGGGGGCTGGCTGCCGGTGGTGTCATCAAAGAACTTCATCGAACCGTTCGCGCCGAGCGCGAGCTGCTTGACCGGCTTCATTCGCAGGCGGGCGACGATGTCTTTTGAGTTACCCGGATCCCCTATGTTGGGACCGCTGCCGTTGAAAGCGCCGAGGAAGTACTCGAACTTGACGGATTTGATCAATCGACCCGAGATCTGCGCACCGAGATCCCTATCTCCGTAGCCGAGATCTTCAATAATCAGATCGTTGCCCGGACCTCGATTGATCAGACGAATTTTCCCGAGAGATCTCATCTCGAGGCCGGAGAACGGTTTCTTGAACTGCCCCACTGACAGCTGAATCTCCCTGAGCGGGGAGATGTGAATATACGCGTCTTTAAGGATGGAGCCCCCGAGCACCAGGATTTCTGCGGCGTCGATCTGGATAACTCCGGTGAGCCAGTCCGTGGGGTACCACAGGGCCTTGAAGCGAGCCCGCTTGACCAGGAACTCGTTATGGAATTCGTCCTCGCCGACCCCGGGATCAGTCAGGTGGTCCATCTCCCACCCCGCATGGATCCTGGCTTTGAACTCGAGTATTTCTCTATTCGCCTCGCCTGCCTGCACGCCTTCATCCGAAGCTGTTGCGAATACCGGCATGAAAAGCAGCGCGGTGATGAAAAAGATGATCCCAGAAGAACGCTTCATTGTGTCTTGTTCCTTACAGGTCTATTTCCTGTTGACCGAGAACCAGTGTGACCTTCTGGTTATCATTGTTCTTGCGAATCGCTTCGATAAGCACACTCGGGGTGACCTTTTTCTTTAGCACCACCGAGTAGGTGACCTCCTGAAGAACGCCGGCGCGCACGGTCTTGATTGAAATGATTCGATATTCATCGAGGTGTTTGTGGAACGGCTCGTCCAGCGCCTGTTCGTGATCTCTGTCGACGGGAAGTTGGACGCGCAGGATACGCTCGCGCACGATTTTCTGGAACATATTGAGCTTGTAGAGCACCACGACAAACGCGCAGAGCGCAACGGCGGAGAAGATAGCGAGCAGGTAGAACCGTGTACCTACCGCCATCCCTATTGCCATCGCCATGAAGATGAACCCGATGTCCCTCGTCTCCTTCATGGCGTTGCGGAACCGGACTATGGAAAGCGCACCCACCAGGGCAAAGGCTCGGGCGATGTTGGAGCCGATGATCAGCATGATGACCGCTATGACGCAGCCCATGATCACTAGGGTGTGCACATAGGACTGGGAGTAGGATACGCCCCTGTGGGTGTAGCGGTAGACGTAGCCCACGAACACCGAGAGTGCGAAGCTCAGGAACAATACTATGGCGACGTCCATGAGTGTGAATGCTCCGGTCAGGTCCCCGAATTGCTCCAGATCTCTTATTAGTTCGTCCATTTACCATTTACCTCCATGCCGATAGCGGGTGCGATGGCGAGCATCATCGTCTGGTGCTCACTCGCATGGGCGATGCCGGCGCAGTATTTACTTACTCTTCGAAGTTGGCAGTTGTGGCGGGAGATCAACGAGGTCACCCAGTCGGGGACCGCGTTGTTTGCCTTTATCTCCATGATGCACCAGTCAGGCGGAATTATGAGGTGGTTCTCGGCGTCCTGATTCACGGTGAGCCCGTGAACACGGTAGCGGACATCTGTGTCGAACGTGATCCGAAGGCCCGCGCTATAGAGGCCGCCCAAAAAGGCTTTTCTGTCGTAGGCGGTGATGCAGGTTGGCTCCAGGTGCATGGCATTTACCATGTACTGCACCTCGGCGGCGACTTGTAAGTCCTCGGCGGATAGATCGTCGCGCACGATCGCGTGCAGGCAGAGTTGTTCGGCCTCGTCGAGGGGGAGCTTCAGCCGCCGCTTCTGAACAGTTCGGTTGATGCGCTGCTTGATCTCCACCATGCCGTGGCTCGTCGTTTCGATGGGGTCCTTGGGATAAATTCGGATGCGCAGCTTGCGGCGGAACTTGATCCCCTCGATCTTGGCCCAGAAGAAATCTAACTCCGGGCTGTCGTAGTACAGGCTGACAATCGGATAACCGGTCAGTCCCCCGTATGGATCCGGCTCGGTGAATTCCGCGATATCCTCGATGATTCGTTCGGAATCTTTCACGGGGATGAGATATTTCAGCTCATACCTGTTGAAGCGGCGAATCATCGCTTCTCCTCGAAGGTCATTTTGATCCCCAGCATGGACGGGTCCGACTCGAAATCACTGCCTTTCAGAATCACCTCGATGATCTCGGGGGTATCCGAGACCGCCGGCATGTCGATTTCGAATCGGCCGTGTTTTTTCACATCGAGTTTCTCTTTCCACCCGTTGCCCTTCACGACAATCGAAAACGGTATCAGATCCCTCGGAGTTTGAACGTCCATCGATATGGAACGGAAAGGCTTCGATTGTGTGGTTCGCAAGAGAGTGACACACGGGGTAGCGATCCAACCGTCGAGATGCGCGCTGATAATGCCGATCTCGGCGCCGTCCAGAAGGGCTCCCGCCAGGGACTCGTGGCGAACAATGGCGTCCGAAAGGATCTCCCTGTCATCAGGTGTGAGCCTGTCCAGATCTCCTATCTTCAACAGGTGATGCAAGGTCCAGACACGGTCCAGGTTGGGGGTAGAGAATCCCCAGAGGAAGAAGGCGACCACGAGGCAGTAGGTCAGGCAGACGGCTACAAAACCGACGCTGGGCCGTTTTGGGAAAGATGCCTTCAACGACGTCCTCCCTTCATTACGGCCTTGATAAAGCGGTCGAGGTCTTCCCATTCGTCGAGTCCGATCACGTTCTTCGCGAGGTGGTCGAGCGTGCCGTCGGCGGGCAATCGCCTCTGTACGCGGCCGATCTGAAGGGCGCCTTTTGAATCCTTATCCTTTTTTACCGTTTTCTCGCTTTCCACAATGAAGATAACATCTGCGGCGATCCGGCTGTTGCCGGTGTACCTGTTGGTCTTCGAATAGACCCGAACGCCTGTCTTGTTTTGAAAAAGCAGGCTTGCCATGAGGGTTACTTCGGACGCGTTCTTCGCCAGGACACCCACCTTGGATCCGGCCACCAGCGTATCGAGAACCCGGACCACGCTCTCCTCCCCGGCCGAGATCCCGTTTCCCGAGCAATCGATGAAAACGCTGTCCGAAATCAATGTCTTTGCGCCCATGAGATCCAATCCGTCATCCCCGGCCCTTATTATCGACAGGTTCGTCAGCGATGAAGAGGTGAACTCCAGATCGAAGGCATCCCCAAACGCATCAACGATTTCTGTATAGTCTATCCTCAATTTTTTCACGTATGCGGTGTGGACCACATCGTCCGAAAGGGTGTTCTCGCCGAAACGGCTGTGCGAGATGGCAATATCCCTTGTGTCGTGGATGTTAATCATGCCCGGGTAGGGGATCATCCGATACCGGGGCATTGTTCCACCTATTGCGATCACGTGGGTCAGGGACGAACCCTCCGTCTCCGGCCCCTGGAGGGCGATTCCCCCCCATGATTTGCCCTCTTCACCCGCAATGACGATAGGTTCCGTTTTTGAGCCCTTGAAGATCACGCGGCCGTGGAAGATGAGCGATGCATCCTCTCCCATGTTGAAGCGGGTGCCGGGCGCCACCTCGACTGTCTGATGGTCGAAGAATACCAGGGTCGCGGGGACCTCCACGGTTTGCGGACCGAGCCGCACGGTTTCGGGAACCGGAGAGCGCAGCTCCTCCTGCACGGGTGACGTTTCACCGGCGATGAATTTCGGCACCTCGCCGATACCGAGCACCTTCTTTGGGATTTTTTGGAGAACTTCATCGCGCGCGGGTCGGGACAGGATCCGGGATCCCATCGCGAGGTGAACACCATCTGCTTCGATGCTTGTGGGAACACAAGCGGACTTGAGGACGAACCGATGGACGGCGGGAACGTTCACTGTGCGAATATTGCCTCTCTTGGAGCTTGCGTCATCCCGCTCTACAAGGCTCACAGCGTTGAACAGTTCCATGGGTCGGGCGAGAGCGACATGGTCCCGCGTGGTTGGTTCGGTTACGGGCGACCCGAGCCTGTTCACCTGCCAGCCGGTATCCGAGCATGTAGGGGCAAAGGTTGTCCTGAACCCGGAAAGCTTCACCCCTACGCGACCGTCCACGATCAGGTCGAAAGGAGTCTCGGTCTCCTCGCCTTCTCCAATTTGCCCCGCATTCACCCGAATCCACAGGGGATTCTTTTTGAGCTCGCGCATGAGAAACCCATGCCGCCTTCGGTAGGTGGTCATCTCTGATTCGAAGACCAGGACCGAGCGGCGCAAGTCCATCGGCCGGACCATTTGCCTGTGATATTGGTCCACCCTGGGCAAGAGCTTGTAGGCATCGAAGAAACGATCGGCGGCCAACTCGGGGGAGAGCTTCTTGAGGATCTTTTTGCCTCGCGCCCTCACGGAGGAGACGCTGCACTCATCCACCAGGAGGTCGTACAGTATTCGGTTGCGCAACGACAGGTATCCTGGAACCATTTTCAATCTAAGCAGGATGGGATTTTCGACCAGGTTGAACATGGGGTCGTGCTTGAAGCCTCGGAAGTTCCAGGCCACGGGCTCCCAGCGGCCGCGGTACGGATCGAAGTGCAGCTTGTGGTTTTGCCGAAAGTCGTGCTGGTCTCCGCCGAACGCCACGTCCAGGGCGTCGAAGGTGGCGAACGCTTCGAGATCTATTTCCGTCTGAGCGAAACGCGCGAAATCTCGGATACTCATGGAGTGGATATTGCCGAGCAGATTTTCAAGGTTGTCGAATTCGTCTTTTTCCTCATCGATGCGCCAGGCGCTCTTTTTCCAACGTGAGGCATCTTTCCACAGTTCGGATGTCTTCGCCGATCCGGGAAGGTTTCCCGAGTAGATGCTTCCGGGGAACATGCGATTGGAACGCAGCAGGCTCTCGTCCGGCTGGGTTTCGTAACGGAAGACCCCCAGATCTGTGTTGTTTATCAATACCCGGGCAAAGGAAGACCTGGGTGTGAGCACACCGTTCCTGAGAGCCAGATCGAGGATGATCTGCTCGCCCACCACTATGGGCGCGGGATCGTTTATCAGGTTGAAAACCCGGTGGCCGTCTACAAGCTCGCCCTTGGGCAGACGCGCCTTGAGCGACTTCTGTCTGCCGATATTGTGCCAGTGGCGCTGTCCCCTGAGGCGCAGCTCGATCTCCTGGATCACTCCGTTCAGCTCGAGCCCGGCCTTGACATACGGCCGTCCGGCTTCAAGCTCGGCTCCCTTGTAGAATTTCTCCAGGTTTTCCGTGCTCACGTGAAATGAAAAGCTCTTGATCTTTGAAGGAGAGGGCGGTGACGGCATCGTCATCCGGCGCAGATCTCTTCTCAGGGAGTCGAAGAGTTGAAGGTGAAACGCCTCCAGAGTGAATACTACGTCCTCGTCCGCCATGCGGCGGTAACGATCGAAAGAGGAGTAAGAGACCCATGCGTACCAGAAGCAAAAGAGGATCCCCGGAAGGCACAGCAGCGCCGAGGCGAGCGGTCGAAGCCGGTAAAAACGGTTGAAGGCAATACCCAACTAGATAATTCTCCTTAAATCTTGCGCCCCAATGGAACACCAACGCTCTGTATTTGACAATATGTATGTTTTTCCCATGGACATATATGACACGTAAATTAAGTTTTTTGCCCTTGAGACTTCATATTACTAGCGCGCCTCAAGGAGGAAAGGGCGTGTCGGAATTTCAGGGTGTCCGGGCCTCGCCGGTGCGACATCGGACCCAGTATTCGGTTGCATTCACGGCCGATATCCGGCAAAGGGCCTGTCGGCTGGAGATCCCTTCTTTTTTGGCGTCGGCGATGCATTTTTTCACGTCGGTCTCGATGTTCATATCACTTCTCAGTTCCATGAGGTGTGCGCACATATCTTCAATGTCCTGATCGGTGGCGTTGGTCTGACAAGCGGTGGCGACGGCCGACAGGCCGAGAACGAGCAGGATCAGGGTCGTCTTCCCCGATTGACGAGTTACTATTTCTTCCAGGTGACGGCCTCGTCGGTCAGGAAGTTGGGGATGTCGTCCTCGGTTTTGAAAAGAAGATTGCACTCAACGCAACCAAATCCCTCGGGCTCTTTTACCTGTTCGAGGCTGCCCTTGCACTTGGGGCAAGCCAGGATTTCCATCAGCTCGGGTCGTATGGTCATTTCAACTCTCCAAGTTGTTGACAATTGCACTACCTGTCTAGATGATCTATCGGCGATTGTCCGGACATTCAAGCTAAGAAACCGATTTGTGGAGTCTCAAGAAAGGTGAATCAGATGGCTAAACGAGCTCAAAAGCTGGTCTATTCCTTCGGCAACAAGGGCGCTCAGGGCGATGCATCCATGAAGCAACTTCTCGGAGGAAAAGGGGCCAACCTGGCAGAGATGGTCAATATCAAAATACCGGTACCACCCGGTTTTACAATCACCACAGAAGTGTGCGGGATGTACTTTGAGGCCAGCGACAAGCTCCCTGCCGGGCTCGACGCGCAGGTAGATAAGGCGCTGAGCAGAATAGCTGCGGAAACGGGCAAACGATTTGGTGACACGAAGAACCCGTTGCTGGTTTCGGTTCGATCCGGCGCGCCGGCGTCCATGCCCGGAATGATGGACACCATTCTGAACCTGGGCATCAACGATGAGGTGGCTGCCAACCTGGCCAAACGGTCGAACAACGAGCGCTTTGTTTACGATTCTTATCGTCGTTTCATCATGATGTACGCAGACGTGGTGCTGGGCGTGCACCGACATGCCTTCGAGGCCCTCATGGAGAAGGCCAAGGCCAGGCTGAAGGTCAGTCAGGATCATGAGCTGCCGGGCGCCGAGCTGAAGAAGATCGTGGCGGGTTCCAAGAAGATCATCGCCGCCGCAAAGAAGAAATTCCCCGAGGATCCCATGGAACAGCTTCGGGGTGCGGTCAGCGCGGTGTTCGGCTCCTGGAACAATCAACGAGCGGTCACCTACCGCGCCCTCAACAACATTCCGGCCCACTGGGGAACTGCGGTCAACGTCCAGGCGATGGTCTTCGGCAATATGGGAGACGACTGCGGCACCGGTGTTGCCTTCACGAGGGACCCCGCCAATGGGGAGAATGTCTTCTTTGGTGAGTGGCTCGCAAATGCACAGGGTGAGGATGTGGTGGCCGGTATTCGGACGCCGCACCTCCTGGACGCAAAGGCGGCCGGAGCGCAGTCTCTGGAGCGGGTCTTCCCCGGGCCCTATGCGCAGCTCCTGAAGATCATGAAGAAGCTCGAGAGGCACTATCGTGACATGCAGGATCTGGAGTTCACTATAGAGAACGGATGCCTGTGGCTCCTCCAGACGCGGACGGGCAAGCGCACCGGCTTTGCAGCTGTTCGGATGGCTGCGGATATGGTGAGCGAGCGACTCATCAAGGCGCCTGAGGCGCTCCTTCGGATCGAGCCCGACCACCTGAACCACCTGCTGCGGCCGGTGTTCGATCCAAAATCAAAGAAGAGCGTCCGCGTTCTCGAGAAGGGTCTCCCCGCAGGCCCCGGCGCCGCCACCGGACGAATTGCGCTGAGTGCCAACAATGCCGTCGAGATGTCCAAAGACGGCCCGGTGATTTTGGTGCGACACGAGACTTCTCCGGAGGACATCGCCGGGATGGACGCGGCAGAAGGGATCCTGACTTCACGCGGCGGTATGACCAGCCATGCGGCCTTGGTGGCAAGGCAGATGGGCAAGGTGTGCGTGGCGGGATGCGACGGAGTGGTGGTCAACTACAAGAAGGCCAACGTCACCGCGGGGGGCAAGATTTTCAAGGAGGGAGACTTCATCTCCCTGGACGGTGGAACGGGAGAGGTGCTCGACGGTCGCATTGCGACCATTCCGTCCGAGGTGGTGCGGGTGCTGATCGACAAGAAGCTCAAGGCGGAAAAATCGCCTATCTATCAGACCTACGCAAAGGTGATGTCGTTTGCGGACAGGTATCGCGATCTCGGCATTCGCACAAACGCGGACCAGCCGGACCAGGCCTCCGCGGCGGTCGCGTTCGGCGCCGAGGGAATTGGGCTTTGCCGCACCGAGCACATGTTCTTCGGCGAAGACAAAATCGGGCCCATGCGCGAGATGATCCTGGCAGATGACTTGAAAGCCAGGCAGAAGGCACTCAACAAGCTCCTGCCGTTGCAGCGCAAGGATTTTGCAGGGATCTTCAAGGCCATGGACGGGCGTCCGGTTACCATCCGCACTCTCGACCCGCCGCTGCACGAGTTCCTTCCCCACGAGGCCGCCGACATCAATAAACTGGCTCGTTCCATGGGAGTCACGGCGGAAAAGATCAAGGGGAAGATCCGCGATCTGCACGAGTTCAACCCGATGCTCGGACACAGGGGTTGCAGGCTCGGAATTTCCTTCCCCGAGGTGACAAGAATGCAAGCCCGGGCCATCTTCGAGGCCGCAATACAGGTGAAGAAAAAGGGTATCGCAGTGCGCCCGGAGATAATGATCCCTCTGGTGGGCGGCGTGGCCGAACTCAAGATTCAGGAAGCCATCGTACGCGAAACCGCCGATGCGGTTTTCAAGGCCAAGGGCATGAAGTTGAAGTATCTGGTCGGGACAATGATCGAACTCCCTCGCGCCGCGCTCACTGCGGATCAGATCGCGCAGTCGGCGGAGTTTTTCTCATACGGCACCAATGACCTGACCCAGACCGCGCTCGGCATGTCCAGGGACGACTCGGGCAGTTTCCTGCAAAAGTACAAGGATCTGGGCATCTATCCGGTCAGCCCGTTCGAGGCCATCGACAGGGACGGAGTGGGCGAGTTGGTGCGCATCGGTGTTGAGAAGGGTCGCTCGACCAGGCCGAAACTGAAGATCGGTATCTGTGGCGAACACGGTGGAGAACCCTCGTCAATCGAGTTCTTCCACCAGACCGGACTCGACTACGTCTCCTGTTCGCCCTTCCGCGTTCCAATAGCCAGGCTCGCCGCCGCTCAGGCCGCCCTGCGCTATCCCAGACTTCGCGGGTGACGGGGGGAGGGTCCCCGCTCATGTCCCACCCATGACGGAATCATCGAAGTGTGCTAAATTCAATATTGGAGGGAGATGACGTTGCGGATATCCGAAAAGAAAATCGTAACGGACGGGGCGGCGTGACGATTCGCTATTACATTGATCCTGAAAATGAGTTGCCGCATATTTATCGCCACGACATTTCCGAATCCGAAGTTGAAGAGATACTGTTGCGTCCGGAAGAGGATCGCCCCGGTCGAGAAGGATCAAGGATCGCCATGGGACGAACTCCCCAGGGGCGATATCTGAGGGTCGTTTATGTGCCGGATCCGGCGCCAAGTAGTTTGTTCGTAATAACCGCTTACGAGCTTCGAGGGAAACCGTTGGCAGCGTATCGGCGACGCAGAAGGAGAAAACGCAAATGAAACAGAATAAATTTCCTCCCGGCTGGGATGAGGATCGAGTGAAGAGAACGCTCGATCACTATGGATCCCAGTCCGAGGAAGAAGCAGTCGCGGAAGACGAGGCCGCCTTCGAGGCGCCGGATCATACAGTCATGGAAGTTCCCACGGAATTGATTCATGTCATAAGAGAACTCATCGCAAAGCATGAGGCGGCGTAATCGCGGCGGCTCCAGAATGAGATTGTTACTCCTTATTGCTTTCTCAATCCTCATGGGCTGCTCCAGTTGCTCCAACGGCAGCGGGAGCGGCCCGGACGCGGGGACGGATACCGGCACGGGCACGGGGGGAGATGCCGACACCGATACGGATATAGACACCGACACCGATTCGGACACCGATACCGAAACGGATACTGTGCCGGAGGGCTTCGTGCCCGACGCCGGCCCATGGGCCTGGACGGACCTGCCGGACTCGGGCGATTGCGGCACGGATTGCGTGCAGCTTACTTACTCCTATGAGGTGAGGGCGCTGGAGTGGGATGTCTGGGACAACTTGCTTGTTTTCGATGACGATACTTTGAATACACTAGTAGTCGACCACAATTTACGAAAACAGCTTCTTCTCCCCAATACGTATCCGGAATATGAAATTGGACTAACAGGACTTTCAGGCAATCTATACCCTACCGTTTACAACCAAAATGTTTGTTACTCCAAGATCGTTTGGGACAATCCGAGTTTTTCGGTCGTCATCTGCGCCGATCTTGAAGCTGAACTGCAAGCGCTCGTGCATCATCGTTTCCAGGAAGGCGACATAACCCCCAATCCGGCGAAATACTCCGATCTGTACGGCAACCGTTTTATTTCCATGGGCGGTTGTGGAGAGCTGGACTCCTGGTCTTTATGTCACTTCCCCCTTCCCGCTCCGAGCACGCCGGAGGTTATCATTTCCGGAACCTACGGTTCTAACAACAGCATCTGGGGCGATGTTGTGGTTTGGGACACGACAAGCTCGTTGAACGACAACATACGAGGCTACGATTTCTCTACGCAGCAGTTCATCGAGATAACCGCCGACCCGCAGACTCAGATGTTTGCCAGAGTTCACGGCGATCGCGTCGTCTACCAGGACCTTAAACTGGGCACCAGCGACGGCATGGGCGACTGGAATCACGCGGCGATCTTCATGTACGAGATCTCTACAGGCACAACAACCCAGATCACCAGCGGCGCGTGGATTGCCTCCTACCCGGACGTTCATGACAACATCATTGTATGGGCCGACTACCGCGACAGCGTGAACCCCAACAACAAGAACAGCTTTTCGGGCATACAGATCTGGGGCTACAACATCGACACGTCCACGGAGTTCCAGATAACTAATATCCTCAACCGTCCCAAGACCATGCCCCGCATCTGGGGAAACAAAGTTTTCGTCGACATGGAGAAGACGACGGGCGGCAACGCCATCTACATGTTCGACCTGCCATAAGATGAGCAACCTTTGCAGATAGATTTCGAAAAGCGGGAGATCCAGCTGAAGGTGGTGTACTACGGTCCCGCCCTGAGCGGAAAAACCACAAACCTGATGGCTATCCATCGGAGATCAGCTCCCTCCAATCGCGGCCACCTCATGACTCTGGACACCAAAGACGATCGAACGCTGTTTTTCGATCTCCTCCCAATGCATTTCGAAACCGATTCGGGGCTTTCCATCGCCATCAAGGTGTTTACGGTTCCCGGGCAGGTGATACACAACGCCACACGTCGACTCGTCCTGCAGGGCGCCGACTCTGTAGCGTTCATCGCAGACTCTCAGGTTTCGGAGACCATGGCGAACAGGGAGTCTTTCATGGATCTGAAGCGCAACCTCGAGGAGAACGGCCTGGATATCAAGGGAATGCCCCTCGTTATTCAGTTCAACAAGCGGGATCTTCCCAACGTCAGGTCCGACGCCGAAATCGATTCCCTGACTTCAAAGGGTCGAGAGCCGGTGTTCAAGGCGTCCGCAACGCGGGGTGAGGGCGTCATTGAGACATTCATGGGGTTGCTGCGTATTACCTGGGATAGGCTCAATGCGTGGCACGATCTGGAGGGCAAGTTCCATGTGAGCGGCGATCGCATCATCGAAAGCCTGAATAGACAGTTTTCCATAGAGGATCCGGAGGCGTAAGGCAGCATGAATCCAGTAGAGCCGATCATCAACGCGAGCCTGGGCAAGTTAATAGACCCGGACAGGTTTGTTCAGGTGCTGAATGGTTTTCGCAAGATGGCAAGCGTTCCGATTCGCCTCTTTGATACGGAGGGAAACCTCCTGGCCGAGTCAATCTCCGACAACCCGGTCTGTGAATACCTGAACACCCTGCGCGGGGCGCGGTCCGGATGTGCAGTCATACGGTCTCGGTTGAAGATTGTGGCGCCTCCTCGTGACAGGGATGTCATTGATAGCATCGAGTGCTTTTGCGGATTTCAGTACAAGATTGCCGGGATACACTATCAGGCCGAGTTGATCGGGAAGCTGGTTTTCGGTCCCTACCATCCGGCCGAGATGGAGTGTGTCCCCGTCGAGCAAGGAGATATCGATCCCGATCTCGACATGACCCGATTGCTCGACATCATGGCCGGTGTCCCAAAGGTGTCTTCAGGTTCCGTGGAGCAACTGGTAGCAACCATTCGTGCGGTCATCGATGTGCTCTTGTTATCGGCCCACAAGGCCCACGTCACCAGCCAGATGCATCTGGCAACGGTAAGTGAGTCGCACCGTGAACTGACGCAGAAGAACCGCAAGCTCGAAGACATGGCAGAAGAACGGAGAGAATTCGATATAAAGAAATCAAATTTCCTCGCGATGATCAGCCACGAGTTGCGTACGCCGCTCACTTCCATTATCGGCTACAGCGACATGCTGACGGAGGGAATTGCCGGTAACCTGGCGCAGGAGCAAAAGCAGTTTGTCCAGACTATAAAGGCGAAGGGTGACGAATTGTTGAAGCTCATCTCGTCTATCCTTGATTTCTCGAAGGTCGATTCGGGTCACCTCACCGTGGAGCCCAGGTTGGTCGACGTCGGTGAAGTGGTCAATAACGCGATCGATCGAAGCCGGGAGAACGCCGACAGGAGGGGAATCGGGCTGTCGGTTGATTTTCCCGGCGATCTGCCGCAAGCGCGGTTCGATGCGGAGAAGATCGAGACGGCTATATCTCACTTGATAGACAACTCCATCAAGTTTTCCGATCCGGGTGGAGTGGTGAAGGTATCCGCGCAGGTATTCAAACCCACCGAGGAAGACGGATCGCAGGACGGTTTCGGATTTGTCCTGATGGCGTCGCCGGATATGCTCGAGATAAGTGTGGAGGATTTCGGAGTGGGGATTGCACAGACTGATCTTTTTCAAATATTTGAACCGTTCACACAGATAGACGAGTCCTCCACCAGAGAACATGGCGGTGCGGGGCTTGGCCTGGCAATAGTAAAGTACTACGTGGAGGCTCACGGAGGGCGGGTACACGTGAAGAGCCAGTCCGAGAAGGGAAGCCGCTTTTCAATCAGATTGCCCCTGTTGACTGAAGAGGCTTGACCCCATCTGAAAGGACGTGGGGTTTACCCCGCGGGATGCCCGTCCATGACATCTCGGAGATCGGCAAAGGCGTCGGGTAGCTCTGCCCTCAGTACGATCGCCGCTGCATTGGCTCCGGCGCGCACGGCAGCGGGCAGTCCGCCGCCGATCTCGGCCCACTGACCACCGACCAACACGTTCCGTACGGGCGTGGTGCGGCTGGCGAGCCTCGCCCACATGTTGCTTCTGGTCGGCCGGTAGCCCATGATCGCGCCGCCCTTGTTGCCCGTGTAGCGGCCGTAGGTAACTGGCGTGGCGACTTCGCAGACCTCTAATTGCGAGCGGAGGTCAACGCCGAGTGTGCGCTCTACGCGTTCGATGATAACGTCCGCGTACCGCTGCTTGAACTCGTAGTAGGCCTCTCCCCGCGTCAGGTTCGGTTCAGTCTTCCAGCAATCGTTGGCGCCGATCCTGGCCGAAGTGTAGAGGATGGCCGTAGTCTTGCCCGGCGGCGCGAGCGTGGAATCGCTAATTGAGGGTAAAAGCAGGTTTATCTCGGCCTTTTCGGGATCGCTCGAGTGGTGATCGTGGCGCGGAATGTCTTCGCGGGTGACTTGCACGAGCTCCTCGCCTATTCCCAGATCCGTGGCGTCAGAAGACAGGCCCAGGAAGATGCTCACCGCCGAGTCGAAGACCTCTGCCTGGTCCATCTTGCGACCGTAGCGGCGGCTGATAGTCCCGGCCGGAAGCAAGCGGCGGTATATGGTCTCGGCGTCGCAGGCCGCGATTACGTGGCGGCATCGAATCTCGTCCGCCACCCCGCGATCCGCCGATCGTTTGAAACGCACGGCACTTGCCCGATCGCCTTCGAGGACTATCTGGTCGGCCCGGCAGCCACATGAGATCTCTGCGCCCGCCTCGCGACAGACATCGGCCAGCCAGGCGGGGATGCGCTGGCTGCCCCCAACGGCCGGCCGCTGGAAGTCACCGGTATACGCCCAGGCCACGGGCATCAGGCAGGCGATGAGCCTGGACTCGGTCCTCCACATGCGATCGAGAATCGGCCCGTGAAAGAAACGGCGGAGACCCTTTTCGGTCGGCACGCCGGCAACGCGCATAAACGATCGGCCCGCAAGTGTCGCGCGCCAGAGGCTGCGCAACTTTTCACCGATGGTCATCGTATGCCCCGAGCGCATGGTGGTACTGATGCTGGCAAAGGCTTCGCCAAGGTTGCGGGCGGTGGCAAAGAAGTCGAGCAGGCCATCCCGATCTTCGGGAAAATCGTTGATAAGCGCATCGAGCAGATCATCGGGGTTGTCGGTCAGAAGATAGTCGAACCCGTCTCCACAGTACCGCCGGATGCGGTTCATCGGCGGCGTCTGGGGCGCGTCATGCCCGATACTGTCGAAGATTCGGCGCACCATGCCGTGGGGCCCACACTGGTTGAGCCAGTGGACGGCGGTGTCGAAGACGAACCCCTTTCGCTTGAAACCGGCCAGGTAGCCCCCCGGCTTGGACTCCACCTCTAGAACGCAAACCTCGAGGCCGGCCCGGGCGAGCAATGCCGCTGCGACCAGTCCGCCGACCCCGGCGCCGATAATCACCACATCGCAGCTCCGTGGCGTGTTTTCCGAATCGTCCACGTCGACGCCTTTCTCTTCTCTAGTAACCAGTCAGTTTAGCGAATTCCTCAAAGCACATGCGCTCTATGTCGAGGAGATTGTTCAGTGGTTCGTCGAGATCCGCATGCCCCACGGTGAAAAGTCCGTGACCGTAGACGATGACACCCCTTCTGTTGACCATCGCCTCCGGTACTGTGTTGCACAAGCCGTATCGACCGGTGCCCACCTCGCCCGTAACAATCGGCACGTCGCCGATGGTCCGTGTTTTGGGGCACTCGAGGTGGCAGCGCCCGGCGCCATCGCAGTCTTCCTCATGGCAATCCAGAGACATTGTAACTGAGAACTTGGGGTGACCGTGAAGGATGGCGCGCTTTCCCGTCGTCTCGAGGATCCGCAAGTGGGCAGTGAGCTCGGCAGACGAAGTTATCCCGGCGCAGCTGGATCCGTCCAGCCGGTACGGGTCGATGGTGCCTTCGAGCTCATCGAGAGAGCTTCCTGTCTGGCTGATGTAGAGAGTGTCATCCATCAGGTACGAGATGTTGCCGAAGTAGGAATCGACCATTCCGCTCATCACGGTAAGCTTGCCCACCCTCGCCATTTCACGGTGAACCTCGTCCTCGGTGATGTAGGGTCCCCCCCGCGAGGATATCTCATGGGGGTGTGAGATCTCGGTTTTTTGAAGGGCGTCTTTCATGATCCTGCGGGCCTGATCATCCATATTTGATCCCCGGGAATCTTGTAACCTGTCTGACATGAACTTGACGAAACAGGCAAAGCAGACGGACGAAAACCCGATGAAGGCCTGCTGTGGCGATATCGTGCCAAACGAAACGATCTCTCCGCGCGGAAGTATGACGGTTTTTCGTCTCTTGAGATTGTGGACCACCTCTTCCACGGTAAAGCTCGCGGCCAGTGGCAGATCATGAAGAAAGGTTCGCGTCTCGGTGTCTTGCGGCAAGATGGCGCCGTCATTATGAGCCGCCAGATACTCGATCATTGAGCCGTATGGTTCGGCTGGTCGGCAATAGAGCAATGAGTTGATGTTGAGATGATTGAAGACGTCCTCCAGGATTCCGGTGATCTTCGGATCCTCGCGGCTCCAAACGATCTCGGAGTCCCTGCAGCCGAGAACGGGCATGCCTTCATCCGCGATGCGCTGCTCAACCATTTTGCCAACATATTTGGCTACAAGTCGTTCCATTCGAGATCGAGCTCCTTCGCCTTGTCTCTTGTCGGCGCTCCATCAGCGTCGAGTCCACGAACCTTGTAGTATCTGGCCCTTGCGCGCAGGAAGTCGTCGCGATCCAACGGCGGTACGTCAAAGTCAGGACCGCTTGATCCGGCCTCCTTAAAAAAGCGCGGCGGCAAGTCGTCGTCCTTTGAGTTGAACCCCCATCGCGCGTTCATGATCCTCTCATGGTAATAGATGCGCTCACCGGTTTTGGATAGATCGGTTGCGGTTGTTTCGACACCGGTAACCGCGCTCAGAGCGTGCGCGTACTCCTCGAGTGAGCTTGCGAAGAAGACGAACTTGCATGCTGTGAGGGAGTCGATGACAGCGTTCGTATCCTCCGCGATCTTGATTATCCTGGCCTTGCCGGCGAAAGAGAAACGATCGGTGGCCACGGGTTTTCTTAAAATTTCATGGCCTATGGGATACGCTCTCAAATGACAGCCGCCGCGTGTAGACGTGGCGTAGGCCAGCGCCATCCCGTAGGCGCCGCGCGGATCGTACGCCGGCAACTCGAGCCCCTTGACCGACATGGACGAAGTGGGTTTTCCACGGGATGCGGCCCAGAGGGCAGAGCCGTCGGCCAGTTGATCGCCAATGCCCTCGCGTCGAACGATCTGCCCGAGGATCTCCATTATTCTGTCAGGGGTCAGGTCCTCGCCCTCGATCTCGGAAAAACAGGCCAGCGTCACCGCTGCAGAGATGGTGTCTATCCCGTATTCGTTGCACAGCACGTTGGCGCGTACCGCCGTGTGAAGATCGCTGTTGCCGATGAGGGCCGTGAAGTGGGAGAGCGTCTCGAACTCGGGCAGGACAACACCGTCCGCGCTGCTTTTCTTGCAAAGGATATGACACCCGGCGCAGCCTTTTCTCCTCGGCGAATACAGTTTCTTTACGGCGTAGGCGTTGAGGTTCGGCGCATCGGGAAAGAAGGTCGTTCTGAAGTTGTCGGTGGGCATCATCCTGCGGGTGTGCATGAGATCGTAGAGCGCCGGTGTTCCCATATTTCTTATTCCGCTCTCGCCGAGCAGGATCGGGGATGCCGAAACAAGGCGAAATATGTCCTCTCGGGCTCGGTCGAGTTCCCGCGCGTCGTGCACGGGTACCCTGGTGCCGCCGTCACAGGAGAGATACTTGATCCGCTTTTTTGCGAAGCTAAGGCCGATGCCGTTTCTCGCCGCAGCGAAGTGCCGATCGACCATGAGGCTCGAGAAGCGAACGCCTCGCTGCGCTGCCGGCCCGACAAGGGCGACCGAACCCTTTCCCGCGAGGAGTTCCATTGCATCGCCGTTGGTCAAATCGAGCAATGGAGTTGCGTCCACAAACGCGACCTCGTCATCGACAATCTCGACGCCAATCCACTTGTCGCTCGAGCCACGAAGAATAATCCCGTCATAACGGGCCTGTTTTATCTTTGTGCCGAGGCTGCCGCCTACCGAGGCGTCGCCCACGGTTCCGGTGAGCGGCGATCTGGACATGACGGTTGCTCTTCCCGAGGTCGGCGCGCGTGTGCCCACGAGAGGGCCGGCGAAAATGAGAATGGGCATATCCGGGTCGTCCCACTCCATATCCAGGTGCTGGCTCAGGTAGTGCCCGGCCAGTCCCTTGCCGCCGATGAATTTGTCATATAGCCATGCCGGCGGCTCTATCACTCTGGAAGTTCGAGAGCCCAGGTAGACCTCCAGAATTCTACCCGTCCAGCCGTGCCTGACCATGTCTGTCAATACTTGGTCCCGAAACCCAGAGCCTTGTCGATGGATGCAATTATTGCCATTGCAGAGTCGGGCCGATCCTCCGGATCCTTTTCGAGCATGGTGAGCAAGAGGCGTTCGGCCTCGTCGTTTATGGGAATATCCGACTTGAAATGTCTCAACGGCGGGGCAGGTTCGCGGATTCTTCTGAGCAGGGACTGGGCGATGTTGTCGTCGTCGAAGGGCACATCCGCAGCGAGTAACCTGTAGAGCATTATTCCGAAGCTGAAAATGTCGGCACGGAAGTCAACAGGTTTTGCCTGGCCCTGCTCGGGTGAGAGGTACTTGATGGTTCCGACAACGATTCCCTCCATGGTCAGGCGGGGGCCCCCAATGGACTCGGGACCGATGGCGAAACCGAAGTCGGAGAGCTTGGGAATGATCCTGCCGTCCGAGGTCTTGTGTAGCAGAACGTTTCCCGGCTTGAGATCGCGATGGACCAGGCCCATGGCGTGAATGGCGGAGAGACCACCGGCAATGCCGCGAGCGTACTGCATGACCTCTTCGAGGGGCAGGGTTCCGCCGCGTTCTTCGAGCTCCTCGTCGAGGGGCTTGCCTTTTACCAGTTCCATTGCCATGAAGGTGTTCGAGTTGTCGTCGGTGCCGAAGTCGAAGACGGAGACGATATTTGGATGTTGAACTGCGCTTGTGAGTTTGGCCTCCCGCAAGAATCTGGCGGATTGCTCTGGATCGGACATGACCGAGTCGGACGGAATCTTTACGGCACACTGCCTGTTCATCATCAGGTGATCGGCACGGTAGATGGTAGCCTGGCCACCCCGCCCTACCACCTCGATTATCCGGAGGCGATTCCCCACGATGCGGCCGACAAGATCCTTGGAGTCGGGTCTGGACTCGCGAAGGAGGCCGGGAAAACGCGCCCTGACCGCCGCGATGGAGCTGTTCACCGCGCCCTTGAAATTCTTGATGCTGAGGTTTTTATCCAGGGTTATGCAGTTGGCCAGGGCAGGGGGCAGCCTGGGGCATGACTCCATGAGTTTTGCAACATCGGTGAACAGCACGAATTGCAGGTAGTCTCGCGATTCGCACAGGCGCGACACCAGGGCGTCCACGTTTTGAACACCGAATCGGTACGCGTCTATGAACACGATCTTGACGTGCTCGTGGTTGATCTTCTCCTCGATCTCATCGATGGAGTTGCTCTCTATGACGTTGGCCACGGTCTGCGTCTCTCGAAGCACACGGCTCAGGAGGGACTGCATGAGGGTGTCCGCGTCAACGTTCATCACGTTGAGGAGCAAGGACCGTTTCAGGGAATCCGAGAGCAGGTTGTTGGCCTGGAGGAATCCGATACCTCCGGAGGTCAGCCCCATAAGAAGCGAATCTCGCGAGAACGGGTTGTCCGATGGATCGAAGATATGGGCCAGGTGTTTGACCCATTCGGTGATGACTTCCGTGTCCTTCGAGGGGGCATCAAGGCCCGCCTCCTCGAGTTCGCCGATAATCATCTCCTTTGTAAAGGCCCGGGCGATCAACTTGATTGCCGCGGGGGGAAGAACAAAATCACTCATCGGCCAAGCTCCTGCCGGTACATGTCGCGAGATCGCGTCCTTCAGAACGAAGATCTTGTGCTTTACCGGGACCGACAGTGTATCAGCGCAGCGCGACTATTTCCAGCAATGCGGTTCGGGCAGTTAATTCTTCATGTTCAACCTCGAACGAAATGAAGAAAACATCACCCTCACCCGCTGTGCCAGTGTTCTCGCCGCCGATCGACAGGTGTGCAAAATAGCATCAATCTTACTTTACTCATGAGCATTTTCTGGTTAAGATGATTCTACCATGGCACAGGAAATTCAAAGTCGTTACATTGAGGAGCAGGTTCGCAACGATCTGCAGGAGCGGATGGTCTTTGTCGGCGGTCCGCGACAAGTGGGCAAAACCACCTTTGCCCTGAACCTTCTGGACAAGCCCTCTCCGAGCCACCCGGCATATCTCAACTGGGATAACGTACGCGCCCGCGCATCGCTGCTCAATGCAGATCTGCCACCGAATCAGCCGCTGGTGGTGCTGGACGAAATCCACAAGTTCGCCCGCTGGCGCAGCCTGGTCAAAGGCTTCTACGACACCAACCACGACCAAAGATCGTTTCTGGTCACCGGCTCAGCACGGCTCGACCTGTACAGCCGCGGCGGCGACTCGCTCCAGGGCCGCTATCATTACCACCGTCTGCATCCGTTCACCCTGCCCGAAACGGGAGGGTTCAGCGCGACCGATGTCGACATATTGCTCCGCTTCGGAGGGTTCCCCGAGCCCCTTCTCCGCAGTAACTCACGGTTCTGGCGCCGCTGGCAACGGGAGCGACGACAGCGGGTTATCTACGACGACATACGCGATCTGGAGAACGTCAGGGAGATCAGCCTGCTCGAGTTGCTCGCCGAGGAGCTTCCCGCACGCGTTGCATCACCCCTGTCGATCAAGAACCTCAGCGAACTGTTGCAGGTGGCCCACGAAACCGCCGCTCGCTGGATCGATATCTTCGAACGCCTTTATTACTGCTTCCGCCTGCCCCCGTTCGGTGGCAAGCGCATTCGGGCGGTCAAGAAGGAGCAGAAGCTCTACCTCTGGGACTGGTCGCTCGTCAGCGAGATGGGACCGCGATTCGAGAACATGGTGGCTTCTCACCTGCTCAAGTACTGCCACTTTATCGAGGACACAGAAGGTATCCGAATGGAGCTGCGTTTCCTCCGCGACACCAATCGCAGAGAGATCGACTTTGTTGTGCTGAGGGACGGAGCGCCCGAACTGGCAGTGGAGTGCAAGACCGGACACCGCACAATCAGCCCCGCGATCCACTACTTCCGCGAGCGTATCGACATCCCGCGTTTCTACCAGGTGCATCTCGCCGACGCCGACTTCGAGCGCCATGGTGTGCGTGTCCTGCCGTTCGCGAAGTTCGTAGCCGAGGTCGGACTCGTTTGAACTGATGGTTAAGGATCAGCTACTCCCAGACACATTCCAGGTTGTCCTCTCGAGCCAGCTGCAATCTACTCTGATGCTGGATTATCGACATCGCGAAAAGCTGCACAAGCCTCGACGGCACTCTGATAACCCTGGTAAGTTAGTGTCAGCCTCTGGTAACTACTGGTAACCAATATTGCGTTCTGGATTGCGTGTGGGAGGGAATGATGGACGCAGCAATACTCACAAACGCAGAACCAATCTCTTGGTTAGATCCGCCTGTCATTGTGACGGTTCTGGCCATACTCATTGGATCGATCCTTATCCCGGTACTACTTCATTATTTCCAAGGGCGTCGATCAAAAGCCCAAACGATTCTGCAGTTCAGAAAAGAAGCGTACACAAAATATTTTAAAAAATATGAGAAAGCGTCAGAGCAGTCGGGACAAGATTACGAAGAATTTACAAATATCACTCTGCAAAGCGAATTCGGAAAACTACTGGAGAGCGACAGTTCGGACGATTCTGTCATTGAATTTCAAAATTCCATAATGGGTTTTACAAATAGAATTCAGGCTTCCTTCCGGAAAGCGACGTCGGAAACAACGGGATTGAAGATCGTGGGGTCCTCAAGGATTTTCGAATTAACGGGTGAGTTTGAGTCATTAATGAAGGAACTCCTAGGTCTTACAAACAGCTACCTTGAGGAACTCAATGACAAGCTGGCGAATCCTGAAATGCCGACACCGATAGCCTCGAAAATGCATCAAATGGGTGACAAGGCTCGCTTGCTAAATGACGAGATTCTCAAGCAAATGAGAATAGAGCTTGGTACTGGAGAATAATGACTCCCACTCTATGAAAAAGACACTCGAAATGAAAATTGAACCGAAAAATCCACCTCTTTTGAACCCTACAATACGCCAGAACATATCTGTAGCATGGATAGTTTCAATGCTTCTTCTTTGTTCATGCGGTGCTACGTCCGCAATATCGGTATCCCCAGAGGATGAGACAGCTGAAACCAATACAGATGACGCAAAATCATCGTTCGATCCCAATGCTTGGGACAGATGCTATCCAGATTCTATTGTTGGTCACGACACTCATGGCCTCAGCGCCGGTGAGCGCGATTGTTACTTCATCGAGAAAGAACCCTCGTCCGAGCCTAAGGCAAATCGCGTAAGAATCGCGTGGAAAAAGGGCGAAGGTTTTTACTTTCTGGACGACTATGAAATTCACACAGACGGCATCATTGAAATCGAGTACATCAACAACACGACAGAGGAGCAGGAACTTTCTCCGAGTTTCCTTTCCTGCTGGGACACACACGTCCATATCATTGGTGTGAACGATGATGCTCCTCATAGATGGAGCAGTACGATAAACCCGAATGTGTACGCTCTGAAGCCCGGAAAGGTTGTCCGAGTTCGGATAGATTTTCGCACCAACGGGGGGAGTATGATGTGGGGAGGGGGAGACCTATGGTCGCTGAAGGACGGATGTTACGATGCCCGAATTATTCCATTTGGAATGGGCGTAAAGGGAAATCTGCGCCTTTGTTACACAGGCGCAATAAAGGCAAGAGAGACAGGCCCCAAATACGGTACCTGCGGGGACCTTAACGAACCGATGCTGAAGTCTTTCAGAGACGAAAGGACCCTATCAGAAATTGAGTGGCCGTTCGATGTGCCGATTGAAAAACTGAAGAGCCTGGAAATATCAGATGACACTCGCAGAACACCGATCATCTGGGCGTCTGCTCAGGGTGATCTGGCACTGGTCAAGAATCTCCTTGAAAGAGGCGCGAAAGTAGAAGCCAGGGGCGCGGACGGCACCACTGCCCTTGCCGAAGCACTAAAAATCGAGCGTTTGGATATTGCAAATCTCCTTCTGGAGAATGGCGCAATAATCCATCCGCATCTTTTCGATGACGTGGCTGCGGTCTCCGGCCCAAAGATGATTCCATTCATGATTGAGAACATGCCGGAAGAATATCGTGATTCTGCGTTGGCTCATGCGGTGAAGTTCGGTGAAATTTCTTTTATTCAAAGCCTGCTGGAGGGCGGGATAGATGCAAATCAGAGCAGCCGATACGGGAGGAATCCATTAGAAACAGGTATACTTGCCGGTCGCCAAGATGCTGTAAAACTTCTACTTCAACATGAAGCAGTTGTTCTAACAGAACATCTTGCTCAGGCTGCCCGGAACGGGAAAAGTGAAATAGCCGGTATGCTCGTGGCCAGTGGTTTTGATCCCAATTTACGCGATTGGGATGAAAACAATTTGGAATCGAATTGGCTCGGTGACACTGCAATGACAAAGGTAGCCAATGCGAGTTCGTCTGAGCCGATGAAGCTCCTAATGGGGCTGGGAGCAGATTTGGCAACTGAAGGCCGTTCTGGAATGACACCACTTAATGTGGCTGCAGAATCGTGCTCTCATCAGAACGTGCGGTTCATTTTGTCAAAACTGAAAAAGGTCAAACAGGAGCATTTGGACAAGGCCATGGCATATGCTGCTGCCAATCGCTGTTACCTCACAACGGAATATTTACTTGATCGGGGGGCGGATGCGTCTTCCAAGTGGGGACAGGCAGCTTTGATAGACATTTCAAAAATGGGTGGATACAACACTGTGCGTCTACTCCTGAAACATGGGGTAAAAGTGAATAAGAGAGCGCCATCTCTACAGTTGCTGAGTTCCGTGCATTTTGTAAAGTGGGCTGTCAAAGACAAAGAACCCGAGGAAAGAGAAGCGATTCTAAATCAATATAAAAATAACTTGGATCGTGGTACCACGGCAATTCTTTCCAGCATTTTTGCCAACACAGAAAATATTCCAACCATGAAGTTATTGTTGGAAGCTGGTGCTGATGTTCAGGTGGTTGACCACAAGGGACGGTCTCCACTCCAAATAGCCGCCGATGATTGTATTCTTGAACAAGTGGAAATGTTGATCGGTGCCGGGGCAGACGCCAAATCGGCTGACACCGAGGGAGATACGCCATTGATAAAGTCCATTAAATCGGATCGGTGTTACGATGAGGAACGCGGATGGGGTCAAAGGCATCTTCCTCGAAGAAGAGTGGAAATCGTTCGATTGCTGCTGGAAGCAGGAGCCGAGAAAAAAGCAAGAGACAAAGAGGGACTGACCGCTCTCGACCACGCGAAGAAGCTGAAGCAGGAACACCTTTACGAATTGCTGAAGTAGAGCACACTCAGAAAAACCACCGTAGTATCGGGAAAAAAAAATTAAGGAAAATGGGGGTGTACGGCTACCCTATTCCTCTTCCGCCACGCCGTTCGTTTCGTCTGGATTGGCCGCACTGTCGGTTTCTCCGGTCTCCTCGCCGTCGGGAGTGTCTTCCTCTGCCGCCTCCTCATGAACTTCCTCGGCTGGTTCTTCCTCCTCGACAGCCTCTTCCTCGGCCGGCGGGGGGACGTCAACCGGCGTTTTTTGTCCGGGGTGGCCAGCCTGGAACTTTTCCAGCCCGGCCTTCCTGGCATCGAGATCCATTCCGGGAACTGTGAGCGGTCGACGGTCGGTTGTAGCTCCCCTGGGATCTTCGCCGCCCGTGTGCACCCCCCTGGGGGTCTTCAGCTCCGCGCCTCTGTCCGGGGCGCCTACGGCGGGGCGAGACGGCTTTTTGGGGGGTCGGCTCGCTTTTCTTGTGGCCTTCTTGCGTTTGGCTCGATCCGTGCTCTTTCTGCCCCTGGTTACACTGCGCTTTGAGGGTGAGAACTTGGCGGTCTGGATTGTTCCCCTGTACTGGAAACCGTAGTAGCCGTCCGTGCGATGGGCCAGCCTCAGGTCGCGGCTGAAGCTGTCCATATTTTCCACGAGCGCCTTCGAGCTGGCGCTCTTGTCCTTGTATCCGTCGAGGATCTTGAACATGAGATAGAGGTTGAATCGGCTTCGCTCAATGGGATCCGCCAGCGTAATGGTGCCCTCTATACTGGCGTCGAAGTCCCTGGAATCGACGTTGGATTTCTTTACCTGGCCGGCCCCGTTTTCAAAAACCACCTCAAATGATATCTCGTCGATCGTTATTTCGTCGACGGACATGGGCATTCCTCCCACTTCGATCTTCGACCGACCGTCTCCAAAGGCGACGTTCCGACCCGCGAATACGATTCGCCCATCCGCGCTCCTGAAGTCTCCGGTTGCAGACCTGATTTTGATCTTCAGGTCCATCTGGCCGGACACGGGGAGGGGAGACTTGTTTCGCAGATCGTGGAGCTTGCGAAGGTTGAGCCCGGTAGCCACGAGAGAGAAGGAGAGTGCTTGCTCGTCTACATCATCTTCATCCTCCTCTTCACTCTCTTCGATACCCTCTTCCTCTTCATCCGTTTCGCCGCGGGTTCCAACGGGGCGCCTGGCCTGGCGACGTTTCTTGGCCTGAGCCTTTCTTCTCTTGTCGGCTCGTTTATTGGCGTCGGCTACAGAGTCATCGCCTGACGGAAGAGCACCCGAGAAGGAGATCTCCAGATCTCCGTCGAGGAAGTCCATGTCTACTTCGACGTCCATCTGACCGAAGGCGAGGCCGATGAAGCTGATATCGATTACCATTTCCTCTATCAGGTATTTGATAGTCGGCTTCTTTTTCTCCTTGGAGGCGTCGCCCTTCTTGTCGCTCTTCTTGTCTTCCTTGCTGTCGCCCTCTTCCTCGTCGTCGTCCCACTCATCGTCGTCATCATCCAGCCCGGAGGGATCCTCGGGCTCCTGCGGCACCTCGATCTCGATCATGGACAGCACGAGATTGCCAGTCAGTGAGATGGACACGTCCCCGATCTCTACCTTCCGCCCAAGAGCCTTCTCCAGTTGCTCATTGAGGATGGGCTCGAAGCGATCTATGGGGAACGTCCACAAGAGAAAGAAGATGAAAAATACTATGAAGAACGCCGGGTATCCGACGTACTTGAGGATGCGCATCCTGGTTGAACCGGCCATCAGCGATCCGCCTTTCGGGTGGTTTTGCCGTTCTTCTGTTTGGCCCCTGGAGCGCCCTCGCGGTTGATCTCGTAAGTGGAAATGGTCATCTTGACGTCAAAAGAGTCAGGTGTGCGTTTCCGATTGCGGATCTCCAACTTGGTGATGGCGATGGGAAATTTCCGTCTGTTTGCCTCGACCTCCTCCATGAATTTGGTGAGCTTTTCCAGGCCCATGTTCCGAATGGATACCTCTACAGCGTGAACTATCCACTCGTTTCCAAGGTGCTGGTCGGACAGTTCCTTCGTGTCCGGATCGGGGGTGTCGATCTTGTTTGCCACCCCATCCACAAGAGTTCTAAGAGGGGTGGGTTTCATACGGCTGAGTGTTCGTCCGGATGCCTCGAGGCGTTTGCTTTCCAGATACGCGGGCTTCATGGCGGAGATGTATTTCAACGTTTGAGCCCGGATCATGTTCTCTTCCTCGAGATCGCCGATCGCGGAGTTGATAAAAAACACAATTAGAAAGATCGCAAAGATCCCCATGACGATGACCATGCCAAGAGCCAGTCTTTTTTCTCTGGCTGACATTCCGGCTACTAGATTTCGAACCAACGAGGTCATCAATGAACTCCTATGGGCACTTGCTTTCAATATCCATCTGGTACTTCTTGCGCTCCTTGACCGTCTGCACCTTGCCGATTCTGATAGCTGTGAAGCACTCTGTGAACTCGGATAGCTTTTGCTGAATGAGATCGGTCGGCGACAGTTGCGGAACCTCTTGCGCAGGGTCCGACTGTCCTTCCTCCGCCGCCTGTCCGGGCGTAACTTCCGTCGCGATCTCCGAATCGACCATGGCCTTTATGGTTATTCGTTTGGGCTTGATGTCCAGCAATTCAATGTCGTGCACAACCGACATGGGTATTCTGCGCGAGAGTTCCACCACGATATCGAAAGCGTCATACTCGGGCATCGGCGCCTTGTTCTCGTCCTTTGACTTGAGCTTCTCTTCAATTGTCGCCTTGTCGGTGACTGCCTTGCCGAAGAGTTCCTTGGTCTGCTCTTTCAGGGATACTATTTGAGCATCGGCCTCTTCGGTGAGAATGCTGTACTTGACGTAGTTGGTGAAGGCCCACGCGGCCAGCACAGCGAAAACGAGCGCCGCGCCCCAGACCACTCGCCTCTTCAGGAATTCGTAATCACCCTTGAAGGCAAGCTCATCGCGGCGAACATTGAACCTCCTGGTTCTCTGGAGTTCTTCCCTGCGAGCCAGAGCGTGTGCCTGCACGGCGGTTTCATGCGCCGGCGGGGCGGGCCCGGTTTTGAGGACGCCGTCGAGGGGTACGCCGTAACGCTGTACGGGTACACCCAGTTCATCGGCCATCAAACGTTCGAGATCTATTACTAACGAGCCGCCCCCGCACAACAGTACCCTCGTTGCCCTCTTTCCGCCTGCCGCCAGATGACCCTTGAGGGTCTGGCGAATCTCTCGCATCAGCGGTTGGAGGGCGTCGCGGAGGACCTCGCCGACCTTTCCGCGCAGGCCGTCCCGAGTCTTGTACTCCTCTGCCTTTTCAAAGGACACTTCGCCCACCTTTGCGAGCTGGGAGGTCAGGTCCTTTCCGCCGCGCAGGATCGTTCTCGTCGTGTGGGCAGGATCCCCGAGAATAGCCACGTTGGTTCGCAGGTGGCCGATATCCACCAGGGCGGTGACCTCGTCGCAGCAAGCTGTCGCGATGCTCGAATCCTCCTCGTAAACCAGTGGAGCGACACCCACTTCCCGGGGATAGACGTCTGCGGGCGCGAGCCCTTCGAGGAACAGTCTTACCTTCTGGATGGGAACCACGGCGCACAGCAACTTTATCTCGTCGTTCGCTCGCTCGATCTCCACGTGGTCGAAGACCGAATCCTCGATGTCGTAGGGGATGATTTCATCGAGCTCGAATTTGAGCACCTGGTCGATGCTGCGCGAGGCGCTCGAGGGCAGGTTGACGATCCTTACGGTTGCAACCTCTCCGGGAACGGCGCAATGGATGATTTCGTTGGTTATCCCCAGCCTTTCGATCAGTCGTTTCGCCGCTTCGAAGACTTCCTTCTGGGAGGAGTTGCCGCTCGAGTCGAGCTTGACGGGTTCGGTCTCGAACTTGACGATCTCGCTTCCACGCAGCCCGATATTCACAACCACCAATTTGATGGTATGGCTTCCGAGATCGAGGCCTATTACGTTCTGAGCCATCTCTACTCCATTCTCCAGTAGAGCACTTTGCCGCCTGACGCCGCGACCGACTGAGTCGGATTGAGCATGTCCAGCCCCTCCATGTCCACGACCATGTGTATCCGCCTGGTCGTCTTTCCGACCGTACCCTCCGAGTAGATCGAGAAGACGGTGCTTTCGGTTGTCAGCACCCGACGCGCCTCGCGCTTGTTTACCACCGGGAAGCCGGTGATGGGGAGGAACAGCCTCTCCTCGGGGTTCTCCACCGCTTTGATGAAATCGCTGACCTTTGAGAACGGCATGAAGGTCCTTATCATCACCACTCCCTGAAGGATCTGGAGCAGGTTGAAGCGCATGCCCATATCCATGCAGGGGCTCAATCCGGATTCGTCGGCGGACAGCATGCAGATCTGCGCGAAGAGCACCTGCGCCGGCGCGGTGTTGACGTTGACTTTGCCCTTGCCCCAGACGGTCAACACGCGTTTCTCGGGGTCCGTCGGATCGGGGTCCACGAAAGCGGACCAGAAATCGTCACCTATCCCCTTGATTAAATGTAGCTCTTCCAGGCTGTCGTAGGGGGCGTTTTTCCGTTCGTATTCCGGGTCCTGTCGTGAGTAGTAGGTATCGTCCTCGCCGCCGGACTGATCGCAAAGCTCCTCGTCCGGGTCGGCCCAGTCCAGGATCTCGCATACGATTTCCTCGCGCTCGAAGAATGAGGCGCTGTCGTCCTGCCGGTCGAACATCTCGTCGTATTCACGAGGGGCCATCAGCATACCTAGTTGCTGTAAAAGCCTGATGCGGTCTTTCTTCTTTCCGACCGCGCCCACGTTGACGTTGATCTTGCTGTCCTCGTCGACGATCAGGACGGAGAAGTCACCGTCCTCGACACCGAGCCCCTGCGCATCTTCGAGGCTGATCCCTGCCATGTCCCCGAGGAGCCCCGCCCCTCCCTCTGAGTCGGTGAACGGTTCCAGCAGGACGTCCGCGTATTGCCAGAAGGGAAAGTTCAGGCTTCCGCCGAGCAGGGGCTGGACCGAGAGCGCCAGGCGACTCAAGTTTACTCCCGAGCGCGCGAGATACTCTGCCTTGACGGCGTCCCTGTGGTTGACGGTGTTGGCGAGATAGACCTCGTTTGTCTCCATGAAGTCAGCGGTCATGGCGCCGAGGATCGTCAGTGCGATGAGAACCATCAACAGAGCAATGCCGCGCTGGCTCTTATGGTGCTTTGCGGTTTTCAATGGGTCACCAGTACCGGGGGGCCGGGGACGAAACCTTTTTGAAGGATGGCTGTTCTCATGGGTATCGGCAGCTGGGTGCCGTAGGCTACTTTGTCTCCCAATCTGTTGTACACCGACAGCTTGATTCGTATCTGGAAAGGCAGGATTCCTGCTTCACCGACGGCTTCTGTAGTGTCCCATTCGTCCTGCCATTCGTTCATCACCATGTCGAAGAACTGCAGATCGAATTCGTCGACATCCCGCACCAGGATGAGCTGCTGCCCTCCCTCGAGGGGCTCCAGGTCCATGATCGGCGATTCCCTGCGAACCAGATTTTTCTGGCCGGAGATCTCCGGATCGTCCGCGATGAAATAGGCCACCTCGCACTGATCCGATTCGTTGACGTCGAAGTACCTTCTCTGATGGGTAAACGCGGCGAAATCGACGCGATCCTCACCGCCGTGATCTTCGGCGATGAAGATGGTGTCGTGGGAAGGCTCCAGCTGGGCGCGATGCAGGGAAAGAAACGCCGAGGAGAAGTCCCTGGAGATCATGTCGAAGGCGATTCTCACCTGGTGAAGTCTGTCGTGGGAATCCTCGACGATGGTTCGCGTGCGCGTGGTCTGGCTGGTTGCCGCCCATATGCTCAGGGAGATCATGGCCAGCACGGTGACGGCGACCATCACCTCGATGAGCGTAAAACCGGCCCCGTGTTGCTTTTGGGCTCTGGCGCTCACCGTTTTTCCCCCTGTTCCGATGTCGGCATCTCTCCGAAGGCTCCCATTTCGCTCATCTGATCCATTGTGTTTACATTTTGCATGAGCTGGAGCGGGCCCTGGGTGGGATGAACGACGTACTGAACGATTTCCAGCTCCTTTTGCCTGGAACCCTGATTCCACTCCACAACAACAGTCACCCGGCGGATCGCCTGCTGGAGCAGCTCGGTGATGAGGGGAAGGAACGGGGCGACCATCCCCATTCCCATGTCCCCGAGATCGTCCCCGGTGGAATCGCCCATCATGTCGCCCATCATGCCGCCGGACATGTCGTCGAACACGCCCCCGTCACCGCCGCCGGCCATCATCTGGGAGATGTCCGGCATCTCGATGGTCTTGATCTCCCATCGGCATGTGTACTCCGCCTGGCTGCTCTCCCCGTCGAGCAGTTCACAGCAATCTCCCGACTCGTTGACGTCGCCCTCCTCGAAGCCGTCGTTCATCAGGAACTCGAGTTCGATCTCGCTCATCCTGCACCTGGCCAGCTGGGTGGCCTGGGTGACGTTGCGGGAAAACTCCACGGTTGCCACCGCCGCGAACTGCGCCCCGAAGATAGACACGATCGATACGGACAGAAGCAGGATGGCGACCATCACCTCGATGATGGTGAACCCCCCGGGTCGCACGATGTTCACTGGGGTGCGTCGGGTCATTCGTCGGCCTCCTGCAGGTCGTCCAGCTCTTCCTCCGGTTCGAACTCGAAGCTGTGGATTACGGCGCGGCCGTTGAGGGGATGAATCTCTACCGAGAAGACCATCGGATCGTCCTCGTCATTGTCCGAGAGCTGGATGATGGTGTGCTCGGTAATTCCGCCGGGAAAAAAGTAGACGTACGCTCTGCCGTCCTCCCGGGGGGAAGGCTCGTGGGGGGTGTAGACGCGCTGGAAGACGGTGTCTCCCTCCAGATCTCTCGGTTCTCCGCGCCTTCCCTCGAGGGCGGCGAACTTGGGTCCACGGTATCCGGCGGGGTTCCCGCGCAACAAGCCGCCCTCCTCCAGACCCTGCATGGAAGCGAGGAAGGGATCTGTCAGTTGGCCCATTCCCACACCGGACATCATGTCGCCCATGGGATCCATTGAGTCACTCGAGTCGAGTCCCATACCGAAGATTCCACCACCCGTGGAGCCCATGCCCTGGCTGGCGGTGGCGGGTGAGGCTTCCACGGATTCCTCGCCGTCCTCGGCGTCGGGATCGGGGGCGTCATCGACCCCTTCACGGTGAATGCCCGTTCCGGTCTCGTCCTCCCTGTTGAGCACCACGCGCCCGTCGGTTTCCTGCAGCTGGATGGTTCGCTTGTCGAAATCCAGGACAATTCTGACCGTCACGCCCTGCGTTACCGCGCGGGAATACGCATAGCGGGACGCGGCGACGAGGGTCCACGTCGATGACCGCAAGTTCGTGCGAGAGCTATTGCCAAAGGCGAGAATCACCCCTGTCATCGCCACCGAGATAATGATGATCACGACCATTATCTCGATCAGCGTGAATCCGTGTTGTGGCTCGCCTCTTCTCATGATCTTCTACTCTTCGTCCTCGCCCTTCTCGCAGCGAATCGGTTTGCCGCCTTCTCCTTCGGGCCCGGCGGAATAGACGTCGGGATCATCGCTCTCGCACTCGATGGTGTAGTCCTGGCCCCAGGGATCCTGAAGCCGCTTCTTGGAATCGAGATAGTCACCAGCCAGGTCCTCGATGCTCGGGCACTTGCGGGGGTGATCCGCCATGTAGAGCTGCACCGCCGAACGAATGGTGCACGCGCCAATTCGCGCGTCCTTTATCTGCGATCTTTTGAGACCTCTCATGACGGCCAGGGAGACGCCCGTCGCGATCATCGCCATGATGATAATGACGATCATGATCTCGATGAGAGTCATACCTCTCTGGGCTACCGAAGCCGCTGTGCGTCGCAAAATCTTGTCGTTCCGCTGTTGCATGTGCTTGTCCTCCTGTCTTGCAGCCAAATTCAAAGGCTGGAAATGTTGTCATCTCCCGTTGTCTCACCATCCGGGCCTCCGGAAACTACATCTACGCCGCCCGGATCGAGGCGCGCGGGGCAGGTCAGTTGGTAAGACCTCCCCCACGGATCTTTTATCACTCCCATGTACGAGGCTCCCTCGGGCGGATCGGTCAGTTCTTCGACCCCGGCGGGGCACCGGCCGAAATCGGCTCGAAAGAGACGCGTCGCGTGACTGATCCGCGAGATGTCGACCAGCGCCTGTCTTATTCGCGTTTTTTCGTCCACGGACCCCAGGGACCAGCTAACGCATCCCGCGACCGCAAGGGCTATAACGATCCAGCGAATCCGGCGGCCGACTTTCCCCAACGGGTGTCGTCGCCTCTTTTCACCCAGAACCATGGAGCCTCTATCACTCATTGAATAAACTCGTTCATCTGTATCAGCGGTATGAGAATCGCCGCAGCTATTCCGCCTGCGCCCACGCCCATGAGCACGATCATCAACGGTTCGAGAAGCGACGTCAGGGTTGCGATCTTGATATCCACCTGGGCGTCGTACGCCTCGGCCACGTTCTCGAGCATGGTCTCCAGCTGGCCCGACCGCTCACCCACGGCGATCATGTGTGTGACGATGGGCGGGAACCGGCCGGAAGCCTTGAGGGGCTCGGCGATGCTCTCGCCTTCGCGGATGGAGGCGTTAGCCTCCACGATTACCTTCTCGAGCACGGTGTTGCCGAGCACGCCCTTGGTGATGTCCATGGCGGTGAGCAGCGGCACCCCCGAGGAGAGCAGCGTGGCCAGAGTCTTGGTGAACCTGGAGATGGCGACCATCATGGCCAGGCCTCCGAAGATTGGAGCCCACAGAACGAAACCATCCCACTTGTATCGGCCCTTCTCGGTCTTTTTCCACTTCTTGAACGAAACGATGCCAAAAATGAAGAGCGCCAGGACCAGCCACCAGAAGTCGCGCATGAAATCGCTCGTCCAGACAAGCGCCCTCGTGTAGATCGGCAGCTCGCGGCCGAAGTTGTCGAAGATGGAGGTCACCTTGGGCACGACGACGACCATCAGGATGGTAATGACGATGAGCCCCATGACGGCCATCACGGCGGGGTAGGCCATCGCCGAGAACACCTTGGAACGGAGCCTGTTTTGAGCTTCTATGAAGTCCGAGAGTCGGCCCAGGACCTGCTCAAGCGTGCCCGATTGTTCGCCCGCGTTCACCATGTTGCAGTAAAGGTTGTCAAAGTACTTGGGGTGCCTTCCGAATGCATCGGACAGGCTCATCCCCTGGTTCACCTGATCGCGCACGTCTATCAGGGCTGTCTTGAGGTCTGCTTTTTCGCTCTGATCGATCACTGCGGTCAGAGATTCCACCAGTGAGATCCCTGCGCGGGTAAGGGTGGAGAGCTGCCGCGTGGCCATGGCGATGTCAAACTTCTTGACCCGCCCGAACAGCATCTTCTTGAAGTCGATCTCTCTGCGTTCCCCCTTTTGCCCCTTTTCGATGATCTCCACGACCATGATCCCTTCGCGCTTGAGGGTTGCGCGCAGGATCTTCTCGCTGTCGGCGTCCTTGGAACCCTTGACGGTCTTTCCGTTGTCCTTTCGGATTCCCTGGTATTGGTAAAGGGGCACTCCTGGTTACTCCGTTCTCATTTCACGTCCTCGTGGGTGACGCGCATGACTTCTTCTATCGTTGTGTCTCCAGCCAGGACCTTTCTTGCTCCGTCTTCGCGCAGGTTCACCATCCCCTCTGATTTTGCCAGGCGCTTGATGGTGTTTGAGTCCGCGTTTTTGAGGACGTTGGCGCGAATTTCGTCGGTGATCATGATGATTTCGTATAGCCCCGTTCGCCCGATGTAGCCTGTTTCGAGGCATTCGTCGCAGCCGATCGCCCGGTAGATCATCGTCCTCCCCGATGCAAGGGGGGTGATGGGCTGGAGTTTGGTCGCGGCCGCCTGATAGATCGGAGACTTCGGTTCTGAACGCATGGCGTATGGGTTGTCGGGATCGACGCCCAGCTCCTCCAGTTGTTCCCTGGAAGGTTCGTAGAGCTCTCGACATGTTGGGCACAACACTCGAACCAGGCGCTGGGCCTGAATTCCGATGAGCGAGGACGCCACCAGGAAGGGCTCGATATCCATTTCTACCAGCCGCGTTAGCGCGCCCGCGGCGTCGTTGGTGTGGATGGTTGAGAGAACCAGATGGCCCGTGAGGGATGACTGAATTGCTATCTCCGAGGTTTCCCTATCTCGGATCTCGCCCACCAGAATCACGTCCGGATCCTGCCGGAGGAACGCGCGCAGCCCGCTGGAGAACGTCAGGTCGATCTTGGGATTCACGTGGACCTGCCCGATGCCCTCGATGTCGTACTCCACCGGATCTTCAACCGTGAGGATGTTCTTGTCCGGGGTGTTGATCTGGGACAGCCCGGCGTAGAGAGTGGTGGTCTTGCCGGATCCGGTAGGTCCAGTGACAAGGATGATCCCGTGAGGTCGTCGGATCAACCCGTGGAACAGGTGGTAGTGATCGGCCCAGAATCCCAGGTCAGAGACGTCGTGGAGGACGGCTTCCTTGTCCAGAAGACGCATCACGACCCGTTCACCCTGGCTGGTTGGGATTGTGGAGACACGTACGTCGATGCTCTTGCCGGCGATCTTGAGTCCGATCCGTCCGTCCTGCGGCAGCCTCTTCTCGGCGATGTTGAGCTTGGCCAGGATCTTCACCCTGGAGATTATCGACGGCAAGAAGGCCTTTTTCACGCTCTTGGCGTCGTGCAGCACGCCGTCGACTCTGTACCTGACGCCAACGTCACGTTCGAGGGGCTCGACATGGATATCGCTCGCTCGCCTTTTGACAGCCTCGAAGAAGAGCTGATTGACCCACCGGATGATCGGCGCTTCGTCCTGCGCGTCGATGAGGTCGGTCAGCTCTTCCTCTTCCTTGACGGCGCTTTCATCCAGTGATGCGTCCGAGCGTTCGTAGACGGTGTTGATCGCCTCCAGGATGGCTTCCTCCGGGACGACCACCGGCACCACAGGGCGTCCGAGAATGGCCTGCACCGCGTCGAGCGCTCCGAGATCGAACGGGTTGCCGCATGCGACGCGAACGCCCCGGCCCGTCTCCGAGATCGGGAGAACGTTGTTGGATTTTGCGAAGACGATGGGGAGATCTGCGATGAGGTGAGTCTCCACGTCGTCGCCCTTGATGGCTTCGAGGAACTCCAGGTCCATCTCTTCGGCCACCGTCGACCACAGTTTTTTGATCTCGATCTTTTTCGACGATACGAGCCAGTCCACCAGCGACCCTTCCTTCTGCGCAAGAGCCAGCTGGGCTTCTTCCAGTTGCGCAGGTGATAACGCGCCGTTCTCGACGAGCATTTCACCGATGAAGGTGTCCCTTGATGTGCTCAACGATTTTCTCCGGACCCATCGGGGTTCATGATCGGTGCGCTCAGTACGGCGGGTCGGCCCATGGTGGATCGAGGTTCGTCCGAAATAACCGTAGCACTGCCGTCTCCACCCATACGAGTGCCGGCAGGAAGCTCGATGGGCCTCTTGGGAGAGTGATCGTCGTCCTCCTCGACTGCGGTCATCAGTCGGAGTTGTTCGTCCTCTTCCTCCTGCGTGAGTATTCTGTTCATGACCGCTATGGCGCCGTTGGTTCGGCCCCAGTCCAGGTGTGGATCGTAGCGGTGGTATTCGAACGCTGTGTAACGTTCGATGAATTCGCGTCGTTCCGCCATCTTGCGGGCGAAGATCTCCTTGAAATCGTCGGAGGATCGGATGATGTACGGGGTGAGGAAGATGAGCAGATTCCGCTTTTTGGTAAGGCTGCTCTTGCGCCGAAACAGCATTCCCAGGATCGGGATGTCCCCGAGCACCGGGACCTTGGTTGTGGTTTCCACCTGGTTGTCTGTGATGAGACCGCCGATGACGATGGTCTGCTGGTCACCCACAACAGACGTGGTTGTTGCGCTCTGTTGGGAAATGGTCGGCCCGGTGACCGGATCGATGGACTTGACCTCGCTGATCTCGAGATCGATTTCGAGCCTGACCTGATTGTCGTCGTTGATCTGGGGTGTGACCTTGAGCGTGATTCCCACGTTCTGGCGTCCGATGCCGCCTCCCATCATCCCACCGTATCCGCCGAGCATACCGCCCAGAGCGCCAAGGTTGGCTGTGCTGCTGTCGACGCCGGTTCTGCCCGCCAGGCTACCCAGCATCGACGAGCCGTTGAATCCCTGCTGGACAGGGACGTTCTCGCCCACCTGAATGGTGGCCTCGACGTTGTCGGTGGCGAGGATGTTTGGAGTGGACAGCACGTTCACGTCGGAGTTGGTCTGAAGCGCGTGCAGGGCCACGCCGAACGCGGGGATGGACATGCCGATCAAATCTTCGGATCCCTCGAGCTCCGGACCGCTCAGTCCCGCCGCCAGACCGCTGAGCATGGGTACGCTGAAGACCTGTGTGAACGAGTTGGAGTCCTGGCCGGGCTGTGAAGATCCGTAGACCAGTGACTGATCATCACCGGATCCGATGATGTTTCCCCCGTGGACGCCGATGCCGAGATCGCGGTTTTTGTCCAGGCTCACCTCCATGATGACCGCCTCGACGAACACCTGTCGTTGCATGGTATCGAGGGCGTCGATGACGGCCTTGAGGCTCATGTAGTCGCGCAGGGAGGAGACGATGACCAGGGAGTTCGTCGCCTGGTCGGCGGAGATCTGCATATCCCCTTCGAAGAGCGATGCGGCCTCACTTCCCGCCTTGCCTTTCTTGGCTGCCGTCGAGCGACCGCCCTGCTTGGACAGGTTGCTCAGGGTCTTGGAGATCTCCTCGGCGTCCGCGTGCTGAAGTTTGTGGACGTGGATGGTTCCCTCTCCGGCTATGGGAACGTCAAGGATCTTGACCAGCTCCAGGATGCGAAGATACGAGGTCTCGGACGCCACGATGATGAGGGAGTTCGTGCGCTCGTCCGCTATGATCTTGGAGATCTTCATGCCGTCGGAATCGGCGCCGTAGACCGACGCCCCGGTTTCTTTGGGTTTGGCAGCCGCGGCCCTTTTTTTGGAACGCTTGGTGGCTTTTTTTGTGGGCTTCTTCTTGGCGCTCGGGGTGGTGCCTGCGCTGATGTCGAAGATTTCAATGATCCGATCCGCCAGCTCCTGCGCCGAAGCGTAGTTGACCGGCTCGATCCAGATCTTCTCGCCGATGCCGGGCACGTCGAGAAGCTTGATGAGCTTGACCAGCCGCCTAATCGATGTTCCGTAATCGGTAATGATGAGCATGTTGGTCGGGGTATAGACGGTGATGTCTCCGTCCGCAGATTTGAACCTGTCGAGCAGCGCCGCGATCTCCTCGCTGGACACGTTCTTGAGCTGATGAAGGTGCGTGATGAACTGGTCTCTTCCCGGTACCGCTCCCTTGGCCATGATCGGCGTATTTTGTGAGGTCGCTCCTCCCACGGCCTGGATCTTGAGATAACGACCGGCGGGAACAATAGTCAGGCCGTTGACCTGCAGTACGCTCAAGAAAGCGTGGTAGGCCTCTGTGGCGGTGATCTTGGTGGGAGCGTAAATGGTGGCCTTCACGTTGGGCACCTTGCCACCGAGAATGAAGCTCTTTCCCGTGATGTTTCCGATGATCTTTATCAACTCGATGAGTTCGGCATCGACCAGGTTGAACGAGAATCTGGTTCCGCGCTTGGGCTTCTTGTACTCGATGCTGATGCCCATCTTGTCGGCATCCTTGACTCCGGTCCAGGGCCCGCCATCTCCTCCGTCGCCCACCCCTGTGCTCGATCCGCCCTGGCTCTTCTTGCCGCTGCCCGTGCCGCCGCTCGCGCCGCCGCTCGCCTGTCCATCCTTGCCTTGCCCGGCCTTCTTGCCGCCACGGGGTGTAGCCGTGGCTTTGCCCGGCGCGCCGACTTTTTTCTTGTTTTTGAGAACACTGCTGCGCAACAACCCGGGGGAGGCCTTCACCTTGTCGGGGTTATTGTTGTCATCACCGCCTGGTCTGGTTCTCTGTGGGGAAGGCGGTTCATTCGCCGTCCCCCAACTCGGGGCCATGACCATCGAAAGCGCACAAAAAACGAGGGCTATATACCGAATATTTCGCAAGTCGCTACTCCCTTCTCTATCCAACCCCTTTTAAAAGCAAACATCATGCCTAAATAGGCGCTGTGTTTTATTCAGTAAAAACAAGTGGTTGGCACTGGTGGATTCATTGAAAAGATCCCGGACGGACAAATTGTCAAACGGTGCTGCCCGGGGGTGACTCAATGACAATAAGGACCCGCGTTATAATGTCTCCAGCTTGCGGTAGATTGTGCGGGTGGCGATCCCCAGGAGGCGCGCAGCCAGTTTTTTATCTCCCTTGGTATGGCGCAAAGTCTCCCTGATCATCCTTCGCTCCATTTCTTCTAAGGGAGTTCCGATTGAGATGGTGATCTGGCCCTGGTATCGTTCTTCATCGCTGATGCGCGAGGGCAGGTCGTTTGTCTCGATGGTTGAGCTGCGGCTCAGGACCACCGCCCGCTCGATCACGTTCTCCAGTTCGCGCACGTTGCCGGGCCAGTAGTAGCTGGTCATCAGGTCCAGCGCATCGGGAGAGATTCCTTCGATTTGCTTGTTGTTGCGCGCCGCGTACATCGTCAGAAAATGGTCGGCCAGCAGAGGGATATCCTCGAGTCGCTGGCGCAGCGGGGGGAGGTTAACCACGATGACATTCAATCTGTAATAGAGATCCTCGCGAAACACGCCTCGTTTGACGTCATCTTCGAGATCCCGATTGGTCGCCGTCACCACTCGCACATCGGATTGTATCGTCTTGCCTCCGAGGGATTCGAACTCGCCTTCCTGCAACACCCGCAGCAGCTTGACCTGTGCCGCCGGACTCATCTCTCCAATCTCGTCCAGGAAGATCGTGCCACCGTCGGCCATTTTAAACCGCCCGTCGCGCCTCTGGATGGCGCCCGTAAAGGCGCCCCGTTCGTATCCGAACAGCTCCGCCTCCATGATGGTTTCAGGAATGGCCGCGCAGTTCACCGCCACGAAGGAGGCCTGGGACCTGGTGGAGTTCTCGTGAATTGCGCGCGCGACCAACTCCTTGCCAGTGCCGGATTCTCCGAGCACCAGGATGGTGGCCAGAGAAGGCGCAGCCTGGAAGGCCGTCTCCATGCACTTGCGGAAGGACGGCGCATTTCCGATTATCGAGCGCTTTTCGAACTTCAACAGGCGTTTCTTGAGCGTCTTGTTCTCCACTACCAGGGAGTGCTTTTCGATGGCCTTCCTGACTGTTTTGACGATGGACTGGCGCTTGACCGGCTTCTCCACGAAGTCGTAGGCCCCTCTCTTCATGGCGGCGACCGCGTTTTCGACCGTGCCGTAAGCGGTCATGAGCACGACTTCACTGTCCGGCGAGATGGTCTTCAGGGCTTCGAGGAGTTCGTTGCCGTCCATTCCGGGCATCATCAGGTCCGTCAGCACGACGTCAACCGAGTGGTTGCGGCAGAGATCCAGGGCCTCCTGGCCGCTCAGGGCGGTGAAAACGCGGGCTCCCTCCCTGTCGAACACCTTTTCGAGAGCGAGCACGTTGTTTTTGTCGTCATCCACTATCAGCATGGTCGGTTGTTCACTCGGCATCTAGATCTCCTTCAAAGCCGGCCGCCATCATCTTCCCCTTCCCCTATCTCAGGGGAAGGTCGGGATGGGGTGCATAGAGTCGGAGCAAGAGGCGAGCCATAATCGTTGCGCCATAGATTTCGGGTGTTTACAGCAACGAATGCGGAAGTGGTTCACCATCTCAGTGACATTTTGTCACAGACGAGGCAAAACGTCATCAAAAATGGCAAAACGGCAAGAACCGTCCCTACGGGTTGAACGGGACCGATTCCGCCGGGCTGTTTTCTAACTGGTAGTCGTCCACGGCGTCCATTGCTGCATCGCCTATAACAAACGCCAGAATGGTGATGACCACGCAGATGATCATGCCGATGCCCCCGACAACGATCCCGATGAGTCCGAACGCCTTATTGCCCGATTTCTTCATCATGGACATGATTCCCAGGATCAGGCCGATAAATCCGAGCAGGATGCCGACGAACGGAACCCAGCAGGTTACAATACCGAGAATTCCAAATACCAAAGCAGCAACACCCATAATGCCTCCAGGTTCTTTTCGCCCGACCGCCGGGGCGAATTGCTATTTGACAAGAGTATAGTTACTTTCAGGCGTGACTTGAACTCAAAAAGAGACGGTATCCATGACGCAGATGCTCGCCATCGCAAAGAATACTTTTCGTGAGGCCATCCGTGATCGCATTTTGTACGGGTTTCTCTTTTTTGCGGTGCTTCTCATCCTTTTCAGCGTGGTATTGGGGCAGCTCTCTTTCAACCAGCAAATCCGTTGCACCCTGGATGTGGGGCTCGCGGGGATATCCTTCTTCTCCGTGCTCATCGCAATCTTCCTGGGCATCACTCTGTTGCACAAGGAGATCGAGAAACGCACGATCTACACGGTTCTGTCCAAACCGGTCTCCCGCGCGACTTACCTGCTTGGAAAGTTTTTTGGTCTGGCGGCAACGATGGCGGTCCAGATCATGCTCATGGTCGCCGTGTTTTTCGCGGTGCTTCTTCTCATGGGAGGCGAGCTGACCTCGGGGCTCTTTTTTGCCCTCGTGCTGATCTTCGTCGAGGTGCTCCTCGTCATTTCGCTGGCGCTCTTTTTCACGTCGTTCTCGAGCCCATTCTTGAGCGGCATTTTTTGTCTTGGCATCTTCGCGGCGGGGCGCAACGCCAACCTGATCACCGAGCTTGCGAAGACGAAATCTCTGGAATGGCTCCAACCAATCCTCGAGGGAGTCACGGCCGTTCTTCCCAATTTCTATCTGTTTTTCCCGAGCGGGAAGATGGTTGAGGAGTCATGGGTGACGGTACATGATCAGTTCGTCTCCACGGGATACCTGGCGTCGACGGTCGGGTACGGTTTGATATACACCGGCGCCTTCCTGGTATTCTCCATGGCGTTGCTCTCGCGACGGGATTTCGTCTAGTGCCCCTATCGACGGTCTGGCGACCTCTCAATATCGTCGGCGGGGTGATCCTCGGTCTGGCAGCGTTTGTTGCGATCGTCACCGCGCGGGTTTACCTGGACGGAAAAAACAATTTCGAGACAGCCCGCCGCCTGGACAGGGAGGGTGAATCGAAACTGGCAATAGCCTCTTTCGAAGACGCCGCGAGGTCGTATTTTCCCGGCAGCCCTTACCCCAGGCGCGCGCTCGATCGCCTGAACATCAAGGCCAAGGCGGCGCAGATGCGTGGTGATGTTACGGATGCCGTGACCATATGGGAATCCATCCGGCGTTCGGTACTGGCGACGCGACACGTGGTTCAACCCAACAAGGATATCCTCGAGCAGGCAGAGCGGGCCATCATGAGGCTGCAGTCTCTGGAATCCGAATCGGAAGAGAGCCGGGAAACGAGCCGCATTGCGCGACCACGGGATCCGTCACCCATCGCGTCCATCATCCTCTTTGGCGGTCTCATCCTCTGGATAGGCGGCGCCGCCGCGCTGTGTGTCGCCCCGCGAGGAAAGGCGAGATCGACGGGAGCCAGGGTTCTGGCGTGGGTTGCGTGCCTGGTGGGGCTGGGCGTGTGGCTGGTAATCTGCGCGATAGCGTGACTGAAGATCGTCAGCTATTATTTGACGACGAACAGCTTCTTGGACTTGGTGATCGGGTTGGCTCCCACCTTGATCTTGATTGCGCCGCGGCGCACACCCATGGGAACCTCGATCTGTACCATGTCGTCCAGCACGCCGAGGACGGGTGCCGGGACATTGCCGATCCAGGCCTTGACCGCGTCCATGTTCTCGCCGAATCCCTTACCCTCGATCATGATGAGTTCGCCAACCGGACCCTCGGCCGGATCGAAAGTGGTAATCTTGGCTTGTACCTTCGAGATGCCCATCATGTCGTCCATTGATGCAGGCGCGGTTGCGGGGGCAGCAACTGGAGCGGTAGCCGGCGCGGCGTAGGGCGGCGCGGCCGCAGGAGCAGCAGCTGGAGCGGCAGCCGGCGCGGTATATGGCGGAGCGGCCGCAGGAGCAGCAGCTGGAGCCGGCGCGGTGGCCACGACCGGTGCGGGCGTCGGTTTCGTGGGAACGGCGACCGGTTTGACAACCGAGAAGATGTTCTCGCTCTCCGTGGTTCCCCTGCCGCGCACCTTGACCTTGAACGAGGCGTCGTCGCTGTTCCTGGGAATGGTCACGACGAGCATGGTGTCCGAAGAACCGTTTTCGACCTTGAGAACCTGCCTGCCGTACGTCACCTTGGTCTTGTTTGGACGAAGATCGAAACCGGAACCGTATAGCGACACCTTTGTTCCCACCGGTCCGTAAGCCGGCTGGAAGCCCGAAACTTCGAGAGGTATCAGAACCTTGAATTTGTTGCCGGCCTCGGAGCGGCCTGCGCCGGGTGCCGTGAACAGGAACTTTCCGGAGTCGGCTCCGGGAGGTATTGCGATGGTGACCTTGTTGGGGGAGTCAATCCTCACGCCGATGGGCGTCTGGCCGATGTAACCGCGAAGACCGCTGTTCTCGAAACCCGCGCCCTTGATGGTCACGTAGGTTCCTGGAACACCGTTGGCAGGCTCGAAAGACTTGACCCGAATCTGGTTGACCACTTTGAATTTCTGCATGGTCTCCGACGAGCCGCGACCGGGGACCTCGACCTTGAAACCACCGGTGGAGACCTTCTTGGCGAGCTTGACCTTCAGGCGCGATGGGGAGGCGTCGACGACCTTGAGCTTGACGCCGTTCAGGGTGACCGTGTTCTGCTTTGTGGTCATGCCGAATCCCGAGCCGAACAGGTGAACCGTCTGTCCCCCGTAGCCCATGGACGGCAGGAAGCTTGTCACGCGCACGGGCACGAACACTTCGAACGTTTTTTTGGACTTGGCGCCGCCGCGTCGCATTGTCTGGATTTCGAACTGTTCCGACGCAGCGCCCGGCGGGATTGTCAACATGATCTGATTTGGGGTGACCGATGTCGCGGGAATGATCTGGCCGCCCAGAAGGATGCGAACGTGGTTCGGCCTGGTGCCGAAGTAGTTTCCGGTAATGGCCACGGCGGTTCCCACCGGGCCACGTTTTGGGTTGAAATCCGAGATCTCCGGCGAGTGCATGACCGTGAACCGCATGGGGATCATGGTGGCGCCGCGATCTTTTACTTCGAGCCTGAAAGAGATTGGACCGTCGACTACCTTTTTGGGGATCTTGAATACGAGAGCCCCTCCCTCGATCTTTTCGATTTTTATTTTGCTTTCCGACAGGTAGAGCGAGTGGTCGCCGGCCCTGGCCCTGAAACCGCTGCCGTAGATCTTGACCTTTGTGCCGGGCATACCGAAAACCGGTTCCATGCGCGTGACCGAAAGAGGAGCCCACACCTCGAAGATCTTGTCGCTTTCGGCCGTGCCCATTTTGGCCACGATGATCTTGAACTTGCCGGAGACCGAACCCTGGGGCACACGCACCCGGATCTCGTTTTCGTTGGCGGAAACGACGTGACACGCACGTCCCGTCAGAAGGACCTGGACCCCCGCAGGGTTAATGCCGAAATGCGTACCCTTGATTGTGACTTCGGTGTTGACGTTGCCCGCCGCGGGAGAGAACGTCGAAACATCTGGAGGATACGCAACGGGGAAGATGGTTGGATGCTCATAGGTGCCCAGCCCCTTGACGGTGACATTGAACCGCCCGGACTCGACGCCCTTTTTGGGAAGAGCCACGGTCATCTTGTTTGAGGCAACGCTGATGATCTTGCACTTTTGATCACCGATCTTGACCGTGTTGTTCTTCTTCTTGGATGAGAAGCCCGAGCCGGTTATCTCCACGTGCGTGCCCGGAGGGCCCATGGTCGGCTTGAACGCCTTGATGGCAAGCTGGGCGAGGACGGTGAACGATTTGGGCGATGTCGCCTGTCCCGCGTTGTAGACCTGGACGGTAATGTTACCGGTTCTGCCCGAAATGGGAATGACGCCCGTTATCCGGGTGGTCGAAGCCGAACGGACGGCCACGGGTACGCCCGAGATCGTTACCGTGTTCTCGTGACCCTTGCTCGAGAAGTTGTTGCCGGTGATGGTGACAACCGTACCGGGGGGTCCCGTCGGGGGCGTGATCAAGGTGATGACCGGCGCGCTCTTTGCTTGCACCACCCAGAAAACCTGCGGGCTTGTGACCTGGTGAGTCGGTCCCCGAAGGGTGAATCGTCCCTGGACTGCGTTTAGCGGAAGCTTAACAACGATTTTCGTTGCGCTTACGCTCTTGGGTTGAAGTGCGACGCCGTTATACTCCACGGAGTATTCCGGTCCGAAGTGTTGCCCGTTAATGGTCACCACCGTTCCCGGAGATCCGGATGCCGGTGAAAGGGAAGAGATAACCGGGCGGGCTTTGTACTGAGCGTCTGCCACCTGAGCGACGAACAAGATGGCGATGACAAGCGCCGGAATAGGCAACCTGCGTATCATTTAGTCCTCCAGCGAGGTTATACGGAGTTTTCAACCAACAACATTGAAACGCTCCGAATTGAAATTTGGATCAATATTGAAAAACAATACGTTCTAGTCAATAGTTCCTGTGAAATAAATGACCAACTCCTTTCCACCCGAAAAACAGCAAATCCTCTAAGGATCGACTGAAAATGGTACGCAGTAATTCAACATCAGCCAATTTGCGGCCCCTTTGCACACCAGATAAGGGAGACGAACAATGACCGAGATCGATCTGATTGTCCACGGCGCCAGCCAACTATTGACGATGGATCCACGCCTTGCGGCTGTTGGCGACGACGATTCCGAGGCTGCCCGGATCGGCGTGATCCCGGACGGTGCGCTGGCGATTCAGGGCACGGAGATTGTGGATGTCGGCTCTACCGAAAAGATCCTCGACTCGTACCGTGCGCAAAAAACAATCGATGCTCGCGGTTGTGTCGTATCCCCCGGCCTGGTCGATCCGCATACCCACGCGGTCTTTGCCGGCAGCCGTCACCTGGAGTTCGGGATGCGTATGCGCGGGGCGTCGTACCTGGATATTCTGGCGGCGGGAGGAGGGATACACTCGACTGTTCGCTCGACCCGGGATGCCGCCCTCGAGGATCTGGTCAGCCTGGCGTTGCCCAGGTTGGCGCGCGCATTGCGCTTCGGTGTCACCACCATGGAAATCAAGAGCGGGTACGGGCTTTCCCTGGACGCCGAGATCAAGATCCTGACCGCGGTAAGGCAACTCGATGAGGAACAGCCCATTCGACTTGTTCCCACGTTCCTGGGCGCCCACGTGGTGCCGCAGGAATTCAAGGACAGGCGCGGCGAGTACGTCGATCTTGTGGTTCGGGAGATGATCCCGCAAATAGCAGGAGAGAAGCTCGCCGTTGCGTGTGACGTCTTCCTGGACGAGGGCGCCTTCACCGCTGATGAGGCCAGGGCCATTCTCGTCGCCGCCTCGAATAATGGAATGGCTCCGAAGATCCACGCCGGCCAGTTCACCGACCAGGGGGGGCCCGGGCTCCTGGCCGAACTCGGAGGCCTGAGCGCGGATCACCTGGAGGTTGTGTCCAATGAGGATGTCGAGGCCATGGCCCGTGGCGGAATCGTTGCCAACCTGCTTCCCGGCGCCGCGTTCTCGTTGCGTGACAGCTTTCCCGACGGTCGCCGATTTGCAGACGCCGGTGTGCGGGTGGCCCTGGCCACCGACAATAACCCGGGCAGTTCCCGGTCGGAGAATCTTCCCCTGATGGCGTCCATGGGAGTGGCCCGCATGGGGCTCGATTGCGCCGAGGCATGGCAGGGGATCACGTCGAACGCCGCTCTTGCAATCGGCATGTCGGATAGGGTAGGGAGCCTGGTTTCCGGAAAAAAGGCGGATCTTCTTCTTTTGTCTATTCCAGATTTTCGTGCTTTCCTCTATCATTTCGGTGTCAACCATACGATGGCCGTCGTGATGGACGGAAAAGTGATTGTGGAGGGAACGCCAGTATGAACAGGGATGGGCTTCTCGATGTTTACAAACGATACTTGGAAAAGTTCGAGCAGATGTTCGGCGAGGCTGATTTCAAGGAGACGGTGCGGTTTCAGGGCAGACTGATCCGGAAATTGAAATATGATGATTTTGTAACCAAGTGGACCGAATTCAAGCAAATAGAGGAATTCCTGAAGGAAGTAATGACAAAGGGCGCGACCCTCAACGACGAGGTGAATCGTTCCTACGCCGAGCTTTCAGCTACGGTTCTGGAATCCCCAAAGGACTTCATGCTCTTGTAGGCCCTGGTGCGAAGAGTGCATCTTCTCGATAACCCCGTTGAAAAAACAGCGGATTCTCCGCTTGACAGCCCCATGCCTTCAGACTAATAAGGAGCGCTCTGCGGAGGGTGGCGCGTTCACCAGAACGACGTGCGCCCTGCAGGTAACGAGAATAATTCAGGTTGGAGCAGACAATGCGGACTTACAGTGCCAAGCCGGGCGAAGTAGATGCCCGGTGGTTCATCGTCGATGCAGCAGGGAAGCCACTGGGCAGAACTGCCAGCAAGGTGGCGACTATCCTTCAGGGCAAGAACAAGCCTTCCTATACTCCCCATGTGGACACTGGTGATTACATTGTAATCGTCAATGCGGCCAAGGTGGAGTTGACCGGAAACAAGCTCGACGGCAAAATGTACTATCGCCATACCGGCTGGATGGGCGGCCTTGTTTCTACAAGTGCGCGTGAGATATTGGAGCAGAAGCCGGGTGATCTGATGAAGCTTGCGGTCAAGGGTATGTTGCCCAAGACAAAGCTTGGTAGAGTGATGTTGAGCAAGCTCAAAATACATGCAGGCCCCTGCCCGGAGCATGGTTACGTGGCGCAGAAGGCCGAGAAACTGGATCTCTAGAACGAGAGGTACGGGTCGATGACCGATAGCACCGAACAGCGTTGGTATGCCACCGGCAAGCGCAAGAGAGCCGTGGCGCGAATATGGATGACTCCCGGAACAGGGAACATCGTTGTCAACCGCCGGACGGAGGAAATCTACTTTCCCCGCATCATTTCGAGAATGATCATGCGTCAGCCGCTGGAGCTGGTTGAGGCAGACGGTCAGTACGATTTTCACGTCAACGTGCACGGTGGTGGGTCCTCGGCGCAGGCCGACGCAATAAAGTTTGGCATTGCCAAGGTGCTCTGCGTGGCCGATCCCGAGCGGCGTGCGTCGCTCAAGAAGGCAGGATTTCTCACCCGCGATGCCCGTATCGTCGAGCGCAAAAAATACGGCAAGGCCGGCGCCCGCAAGTCCTTCCAGTTCTCCAAGCGATAAAACTTTCGCCCATCGGGAAATCCATCAATTCACTCAATGCCGTTACCCGGAATTGTGGTACAATGCCACTGATGTCAGTGTTACCCGTTGCCCGATGAGGGAAAGAGCATATTAATGAGCATTTCACGTAGAGTAGTTGTTGTTGCAATGATGTCGGTCGTTTTTCTTGTGGGCGTCGGATGTGAGGAATTGCCGCCCGGGCACGACGTGGATCTGAAACTGTCCGACGCGGAGATGCCCGGTCATTACGGCATAACCAACGGTACGCCCACCGGCTACAACACGTGGCAGGGTGTGATTGCGGTCTACAACCAGCAGAGCGGCGGCCTGTGCACCGGCACCTTCATCGACCCGGAGGTGATCCTCACTGCCGGCCATTGCGTCTACAACCCCTCGACAGGCAACAATGTCCTGAACAGCCCCGAGAGCCTCAATATTCTGGGGGGCGCCGACCTCGACATTTCGTCGCAAGTTGTCTGGTATTTCCAGGGGGCCACGGCGGTCGTCGATCATCCCGACTGGACCGGTTCCGTCGGCGGCGGCGCCATCGACCTGGCGCTCATCCACGTGGCCGGGTACGCCTACTCGCCGATTCCGGAGATCTACGCAGTTCGATCGACCGGCGTCTCAACTGGTGAGTCCGGCACGGTGGTGGGTTACGGCAACAACGTCACGGGATCCGGATCCGGCATCCATCGATCCGGCTCCACAAATGTCCTTGGTGTCTGGTCCGACGTCATCGAGCTTGGTGGAGATTCGGGAACCTGCCAGGGAGATTCGGGTGGCCCGTTCTTCACCACCACAAGCGCCGGACCCGCCGTTACGGGCGTGACCTCCTTCGGTGGGGAGTACTGCCTTACCAGTGAAGGTAACTACTCCGTGACCGTCCCCTACTACTATTCCTGGATTAACGATCAGGTCATAGCATGGACCGGTCACGCGTTGGGCGAAGGGGGTGACACCGACGTAGACACCGACACCGATTCCGATACCGATACCGATTCCGATTCCGATTCCGACTCGGATACCGATTCCGATACCGATTCCGATACCGATTCGGACGGAGATAGTGACGCGGATGGCGACGACGAGGATTTCAACGCCTTTGGAATGGATAACGCCAACCCGATCACCTCGTGCGACGCCGTTGCAGCGGGCGGACTCGTTTCCAACGCCGGAATTCTGTCTCTTCTTGGTGGCCTTATCTAGGACCAGTTTTTTGACCATTGATATCCAGGCCGCGTAACCTCGAAGCGGAGGTTACATGTCATCCATACGCCCCGGAATTACCATTGCTGTCTTTCTTGCGATCGTGGTCGCCGCTTCAAAAGCCGCGCCCGAGCGGCCGGCGGGCAAGGACATCCCCGCGCTGGAGGGAGTCTCCCTGAACAAGATGAGATTCGACGGATCGGGCTTCGTACAGGAGCACGACGACGGAAGGATCACCCGGTTCACAGTGGACCCAAAGATGCAGCGTTTCACGGATCGACTCTTCGCCAGGTACGATGTCCCCGCCGGGGCTGCGGTGATGTTGAACTCCCGTACCGGCCGCGTCATCACGCTGTCGCAATACCTGGGCAATCCTCGATCGGCGCAGATCCCGTCGGTGGCATTCGATCCTTCGCCCCCGGCGGCATCGTTGTTCAAGATAGTCACAACCTCGGCGCTGCTAGAGCGCGGAGGAGTCACCCTGGACACAAAAACTTGTTACCACGGAGGATCCCAGAAACTGAGGATCCACAACCTCGAGGATTCTCAAAGGGATGATTCCGCATGTGCGAGCCTCGAGGCCGCTCTGGGCCGCTCCATCAATTCGATCTTCGCCAAGTTGTCAGATCGAAATCTGGATCCCGGAGTGTTGGAGGAGTATGCGAATCGTTTTGGATTCAACAGGGAGATCCCTTTCGATATTGCTATCGGTAAATCCGAGGCGGATGTTCCGAAAGACAGGCTCGAGCGGGCACGGACCGCTGCCGGGTTCTGGCACACGCATATGTCGCCGATTCATGCCGCAGTGATCGCGCAGGCGGTGGCGCAGGGCGGGGCCATGTTGCGGCCGTACATCATCGATGAGGTTTTGGATGACAAGGGGAACACCATCTACGAGGGCGCGCCGGAGTTCGTCGGGCGTCCGATCAGCGCAAGCACAGCGAGGGCTTTGCGGGGCGCCATGACCTATACGGTGCGCAAGGGGACCGCGCGAAAAGCCTTCAGGGATCGCGCCGGGGCCCCGTTCCTTCCCGGCATGGAGATAGCGGGCAAGACAGGTACGCTCACCGGTCGCAAACCCTACAGGGCCTATAGCTGGTTCATGGCGATCGCCCCGGCGGACGATCCCGAGGTGGCCCTGTCGGTTCTGGTGGTCAACGAGCCAAAGTGGCGCATTAAATCTGCCGCCTTCGCGGCGCAACTGCTCAACAAGTACTTCGAGGATCGTTTACGGTAAAAGAGAGGCGTCCGTTCGGGAGGTTACTCGCCGAGTACGGCCTTGCAGAGATCTCCACGGGAGATGGTGCCAACGAGCTTGCCGTCGTCGATGACGGGCAACACCCGGATCTGCTTGTTGATCATGGTGGAAGCCGCCTTCAGCAATTCGTCGGAGGAGGAGAAGGTGACCGGGGCGCCGATGATAAGCTCATGAATGGGATTGTTCGCGAGCTCCTGTCCCTTTTCCAGAAAGACCTTCCAGGCGCCCTTGAGAGAAGTGCCGTCCCGCATGAGGTCGTCGTAACCGGGCAGGGTCGAACGGATCAGATCGCCTTCGGACAGGACACCGAGGAACATGCCGTCATCGTCCACGACCATCAGGTCGCTCACCTGAAGATCGGAGACCAGGCTAGCGGCCTGCCGGAAGGTGGACGTGTTGACAATATGCGTCGGCTTTTTGTTCATGACGTCGCCGATTTTCAATTGGAGCCTCCTGGAATCGAGGTGTTAGATTGCCGCTTGGAGCATGAGGAAGATATCGTGAGTTGTGTCGATGTAACCGGCATCCGGGAGACTCGTGGTCGGATCCATTTCCTCGTAGCCTGTTCCAACGTTGATGCGGTACATGAGCTGGGCCTTGAGGTTGTTGCCGAAGAAGTAATAGGTAAGGCCCGCGCCCGGGAAGAGCCGGGTTCCGCGCAAATCCGTGTTCTCATCGACCATGTCGAAGCGAACGGCCGCTTCGAGCTGGTGCGGGAGGATAAAGTAACCGACCTGCCCGTATGCGCCGATGCCCGTGCCGTCGATGTTCCAGGGATCGGAGGCGGAATCGTTGTACGCAGTCACCGCAGTTTTGATATCCGGGTGCGCATCGTCCTGAATGCTGACCTTGGTCAGGAAGAACTCGCCGAGTACCGAGAGGCCCTTCATCTTGAATCCGAGGTCCACGCCGAACTTGAGCTGGGAGTCGTAGTAGAGATTGTACGCTCCGAGGCTCGGGATAAAGATATCTCTGTCGTGGCGCTTGTTGTAGAGCATGGCCACGCCGAGGGAGAGGGCCGGCTTGTCGGAGATGGCGGTATCGGATACGTCCCCGAGGGGCAGCGTGGTGCCGACGCCCATGGGGGCCAGAGGATGAACCGCGATGCGGCCGCCTAACATGTAGTCGATGTTGGCTGGGGCCGGGACGCCGTTGGGCGAGAACCTCGGTCCGAGGCTGAATCCCTCACGACCGTTCCATACACCCAGTCCGTACTCTACCGTGTCGGCGATCATGCCGAACAGCCCGAAGCCCAGGTCTCGGCCGAGATCGAGGCCGAGCCATTCATCTTGCCAGGCCTGGGCGTACTCGATCATCTGAAGCTGGGTGGTGGCCATCAGCAACTGACGACCGAACCAGGGGCGGAAGTATCCGGCCCGGAGGGCAACCATGCCGTCAAACGGATCAACATCGATGAAGAAGTCCACGAGGTTGGCGTTACCCTTGCTCCAACCCGTGTCCAGATATACGCGGGCGAAGTCGAACATGTGCGCCTGAAAACCAAACCGCGCTCTCTTCAGCGAGAATCCGCTGCCAGCGAGTTCGTCACTCGCTTCACCGTTGATATGGAGCCCATAGCGGGGCTGGACCCATCCGCGAGGCTGGAACTTGAACCATCCGTCGTCCGTGGAGAACGTGATGCTCTTCATATACTCGCCGTGCAGCACCCGGGCTTTCTCGGGCTCTGCCTCAGCCTCGGCCTCCTCATCAGAAGCCGGCAGCTCATCGTCTGCTCCGAAAAGGGCGGCGTTTTCTTCCTCTTCGGTGTCTTCCTCTTCGGCGGCGTCCTCTTCTGCGTCGCCCTCTTCTGCGTCTTTGTCCTCGTCGGAATCCTCGTCGGATTTCTTCTCGGCGTCCTTGTCGTCCTCTTTCTCATCTTCCTCCGGAGTAGCCGCATAGGCCGAAACGGGAAGCAGCAACACTAAACCGAGGGCCACGAGTCCGATGGAAAGCCACTTGAATAACCTTTTCATCCCCGATACCTCCTCTGGTGCGTACGCACCGTTCCAAGGAAAAGTTTCACGCAAACTACTGAAGGATTTCGGTCCTGGAAACCGTTTCATCCGTTTGCAGAATCGATTTTGGAGATACTACGCCAAATTGGTAGGAAATCCAAGAATGGAGATCATGTGGTTTTTATTTACACCTACTGTCATTGAGTAGGGATCGCTTCGCCCGACATATGTAAAGTTCAAGATTGACACCTGTTCCCAATGTGCGCATAATAGGAACAGGTGCATTTGGGAGGACGCCATGGCAAAGAACCGACTCAACATCAGCCTGGACCAAGATCTCGTGGACTTCGCCAAGCTTTTCGCTGCGGAGAACCGCACCACGGTAGCCGAAGTGATCACCCAGTATCTCCTCGGCTTGAAGAGAAGAGTCCATGGCGATGCTACGGTGAAGATCCTTGCTCACCCGGCTTTTCACGAGGCCATGACGGACGTCCAGACAAGGCTCCGCGACGGCAACGCCGAGTGGAACACCTTTGATGAGGTCTTCTCCGACTGATGGAAGCGCTCTTCGAAAAGGTCTTTGTGAAGGCGCTACGCAAGCACTCCGGGATCAAAAAGCAGGTTGAGAACAAGGTCCGGATGATCATGGAGCAACCGCTGACCCTGGGCGAACCTCTGAAGGGCAACTTGAGGGGGTTCTACTCCTGCCCGGTCAAGAAGAGCTTCATCATCATCTACCTGTACTGTCGCGCCTGCCGGAAGAAAGGCGACGACACAGTTGTTGCCTGCTCGGACTGCGCCGAGCGCGACGACGAGACCATCAAGTTCGTGCTCATAGGACCTCACGATGAGGCGTATGGGATTTAGGACCTACCTTGAAACCTAAGGCATTCCCGGTGGCATGTCCTCGCAGACGAGTTGCTCCTCGAAAAAGATACCCATAAAAACAACCTCGGAGGAGCCCACGTCCACGAGTGCGACCTGCAGCAACCGCTCGTCGCCCTGTGCGCAACGGTTGAAATCCCGTAGGCGGGCTACGAATCGGGCCGCAGCTTCTTCCGGGTCACCACCTTTCGCCTGAACTCGCGCCAGGATCTCCACGGGTCCGGTGCCGGGAATCCTGTCCTGACCCGACGCGGAGATCCACTCGCCGACCGGCGTGACTTCCGAGAGATCGGACGCCAGCACGTTCAGCTGTTCCCTCGCCGATGTCAGATCGTTCATTGAGATCCTGCGGTGAGAAGGGGCGCAGAAATCCTTCATTCCGCGTTCGATTCGCGTGAGCGCATTGTACCTGAGCAGCTCGCCGGTCCAGTCACCGCCAAGCATCGGGAGGACTTCCTCGACCGCTCGCGACGCCAGATCTGACATCTCGCCGACGTAATTGCGCATGAGACCGGACGGACATCGGTCCGAGACAAGGTTACGCGGAGCCATGTCCATGCCGATCACCACCCCGTCCGTCGCCAGACCCAATTTCGGGCTAGCGGCGCAGGAGCCCTCCATGCACGGGGCGAACTCATCGAGATAGTCCCGGTAGGCGTCAAGGCAGCCGGCCTCTTCTCCGCCTGGATCCACGCGGTTCAACGCGGATGATATTTCCCGCCGCCAGAAAGGTACGGCCTTGCGAAGATGCCTTTCGAAAGCCCCCTGGAGCTCCTCGTCAGCCCAGCTCATGAATGGTTCGAAGAACGTTGTGGCTTCATTTGAAGCACCGGCGAGGGTGGCCTCGAGTTTGTCGCATCCACCCCGGCGTCGCTTGCGAAGTTCTTTGAGCTTCCTGTCGTCCACTCTCAACCCGCGCACGGTCATGAGAGTATCGGCTCCCTTCAGCGCTTTTTTCCTGGAGAGCCATTCCGTATTCAGCATGTGATCTTTGGGCAGGTAATACGGTTGTCCCAGCACATCGACGCCGCTTGCCTCCAACGTTCTTCGATAGGGGATTTCACCTCGCTCCAGCAACAACTTGTCCAGTGTGCCGCGTTTGCGCGCAACGACAGATGTCTTTTCAGACGCCGCCTTGATCATCTGGAAAATGCGATCTTCCCACGCGGCGCCCGAAAGACTGCGCTCGAGCACCATAATCACCGCGTTGCGATCCGCGATCGCCGCAGTGAGCATCTCGCCCTGCTTTCCCCCGATCATCGCGGGAGTCCATTGAGCGGAGAGATCCGGGATCGGCAGTTTTCCGTTCGGCGGGGCTATTCGCGTAATGGATGAAGCCCCGTCCGGTGTGGGCGTGGTTGCAAGGACGGTGGAACCGCCGCCGCAGTTGGTCAGCAGAAGCGCCGCCGAGCTGGCGGCAACAAGGAAAAGCCCCAAGCGCATATTTCACCTCCACAAGATTGTTTATGGTTCAAGAATACTCCCGAGGGACATCGGGTGTCGAGGATGGAATGCAAGGAGAACTATCGGAGATTGAGGCTCAGGCGGTTATTCCGCCGGCGCGCTCGCGTCTGTCCTGGATGATTTCTCCGAGCCAGGCGCCCAGAGCGGCGAGACCGACGCCCGGCACGACGCCGATGGCAAGGGCCATCCAGGTCAGGTTTGAATCGAGAACGTACACATGCAATGCGACACCCGCCGCCTGTCCGAGAACGGATCCGATGCCGGGCTCCAGGATTGTTTTTCCGTCCGAGATGAAGCCGACGATGATGCCGCAAAGCACGAAGAGCACCACCGGGAAGCACCAGTAGAGCACTCCCTTGAGAAGCCCGGACATCTTGGCCTTGTTTTTGTCAGTTACAACTGCCTTTGCCGCAGTCAGTGCTTCAGGCTCGGCTGTCTCGAGGCTCTTGGTCTCCGGAACATCGGCTTTTCTGGAGGCGTTGATCTCCGCGAGGATGGCCGAGTTCTCCGGGACGGCAACGGACTCGATAAGGACGCCTCCGGCAAAAGTCCCGGTGATGTAGAAGATGAGAAAAAACACCGCGCCTCCGAAGATCCACTGGACGTAGAAGCTCGCCGGGGCCGCGACGGAACCGCCGCACTTTTGACATACGTCAGCGATTTTGGGGTTCTTTTCTCCACATGAATAGCAGGTCCAGGCCATGATTTCCTCCCACCCCCCTCCTCGGGGGAATCAAAAACAGATCACGTAGCCTACTCCATCTTCTCCAAGACTGCCACTACTGCCGCGCTGGCGTCGGCGGCGATTTCCTTGAGCCTTTGTGGATCGAATCGGACCAGCAGACAATTGCTTGCGGTGACGAATTCACCTTCGAGGGGAAGCTCGTGCAAGGTGTCCCTCAGTCCTGCGAACGAATCCACACGGTATTCTCTCGGAGGCCGGTTCGGCACCCGGTACTCCACGCGCCCGCTCGCAACAAGATACACTCCCTGGGGAACCTCGCCCGACTTGTTCAGGATCTCCCCGGGTTCGTATCTGCCTATCCCGCTGATGCAGCCCAGGAGTTGATCTCGTACGGCCGTATCGAGCGCCTCGGTGGCCTCGTGTTGAGACAGAAACGAATCGAGTCGGTGAAGAGTGCGCGCCGAATCGATACGCACTCCAATATCCGGAAATTCCGCCAGGAGCTCCCGCAGCCGTGTGCCCTCGAACATCCAGAGGCTAGTCAGACACTCTCCCTTGACAGTAGCCGTACAGGTGGCGCCGGGGGCTTCGAGGACGCTCGATTCTCCGATGAAGTCTCCGGGGAAACAGCTGCGCACCACGCGCTCCGAGCCGTCCGGCGACTCGATGCGAATGGTCAGAACGCCGGATCTGACCACGAATGCATGAGTGGCCGGAGCTCCCTCATTTAGCAAGGCCTCACCGTGCTTGATGTTGACTATGTTGGAGGCGCCCTGGATATGAAAAAGAATCTCCTGGTCCATGCCCACGAAGAGCGGTGCGTGATCGATCTTTTCGATGGGGCGCATTCTGGCGCGCGCCCGCTCGAGAAGCTGTTTTGCCGTGCTGGCTTCAAATTTTTCCGGTCCGATCACCTGAAGCGTGATCTCGGCCACGCGATCCAGGTCATCCACGGCGGCCACGTCCGCAAATTCCCGGGCAGCGGCTTCCAGGTAGTTGACGCCCAAATCCAGCTCGCCCAGCAGAAGCTCCAGCTCGCCCATCTGTCGAAGGACCCGCCCACGGTTCTGGGGAACTGCCAGCAGCTGGGGCAGGAGCTCCCGCGCCGAAAGCAGTTTCTCGTGATCGCCCGATGCGATCAGGGCGTTTGCCTCATCCTGGACGGCCGACGAATCCAGCGAGTTGAACACTCCGTCCAGATCGTCGTCCCCGCCCTCGTCCAGGCCGATCCCCGAGAAATCGTCTTCCCAGGAAGCGTCGGAGAAATCGTCATCGGCCACAGCGGTGTCCGTCATGGAGGCCTGACTCTCGGAGAGTCGAACCTCCGCAAGGGTATTCGCGAGGTCATCCGCAGTGACCAACTTGATCAGTTTTCCGTGCTCGTCAACGCCCACGGTGCCGACCAGGATTTCTCCCTCCTTGATGATGCAGTAGAGCTCCCCCGACCAGACACGACCGGCGGCGCGGCGGATTACATTCAACTCCCGCACCTCGAGGAGTTTCCCGAACTGCTCCCTGGTCCAGGTTTCGATGATTTGCCTGGCTTTGTTCGGTTCCATGTGCTCCTCGCTTCAATAAAATCACCGTATTCTATATCAGGGTGGGTCAAATCCAAAGCCGCAGGATATCAGGTGCTTCTTTCAGGGAAATCCTGTGGTAGAATCGGGCTTCCCAAAAAGGGGAGACCGGAGCATAAAAGCCCGGCTCTCGACAAAGGAAGGACAAAACAATCATGAAAGAAACCCGCGGATTTTTTGTTTGCCTCCTGGCGTTTTTCCTCGCCGTTTCAAATATTGCGTGTGGAGGAGCCGAACCGGCTCCCCAGACGGCTGACGATGAGGACTACGATCCCATCGCCGCCCTGGTCGGTGATGTCGAGGTGGAAGAAGAGGATGAAGAAGGAGATGACGAGAGCGCGGAAGGAGCCTACACCGGCCCGACCAAGCTGACCGTCAACCTCAAGGTCATCAACGAGAAAAACCCCGAGGGTTCGTACCGCCTCCTTGACAGCTCGGGCGCCGAGATAATCAAGAACGGTAAACTCGGTGAGGAAGTCGAGTTGAACCAGGGCATATACAGCATCGAGTTCGAGACGGCGCTGGTTTTCGGCAAGCCAAAGTACCTTGTGGAGAATGTAGAGGTTGAGGGCGAGAAGATGGCCCTCGACGAGATCTTCCCCGCGGGCCAGATAACTCTCAACACCTACCGCGGCAAGAACGTCAAACGTTGTGTCGCCACGACCTTCACGGTTCATTCAAAAACCAAAGAGAAGGACATTCCCGGAAAGGGCAAGACCTGCAAGCCCCTGATTCTGGAGACCGGGCACTACGAGATACAACTGGTTCTCTCCAAGAAGAAATATCAGCCGATCGAGATGCGCATCAACCGCGAGCAGGTCCAGACGTCCAACGTCAAACTTGAAAAATAAAATCTAGAAGTGATATCGCAGGGCAATGTTCCAGTACAGGCCGAAGTCGACGGCCCAGCCGTGGTACGTGACGTCCTCGTATTCATAGTCGAAGTCATCTGCATCCGGATCGTCGTCGTAACCGAACGGAGCCTTCTCTTCCCACGGGGTGTTCCAGAATAGATCCAGGCCGACCTCTCCCGCCACGCCGAAACCTCCCACGAAAACGTACTCGCCGCCGATACCTACGCGCGCCCACATCCCCTGGGTCCTCTGTCGAGCGTCCTTGTCGAGATCTTTGGCGACGCGGTTCCAGGTCTTGTTGCGGTCGTACTCGAGAGCCGTAATGTCTTCGTCGTCCACGTCTCCATCTGCGTTCACATCACCGTGTGTAACCTCGAAGGCGTCCTCGTCGCCGGTGTAGTTCCAGTCGATGTCGTGCTTGTAGTACGCGTCGCTCCAACCCGCTCCGATTTCCAGATAGAGGTTTGGTGATTGGGCCCTCAGCTCTTCGAGCAGGTAGAAACGGGCGGCGAGACCGACATCGTAATGGAACCCCATGGTTTCGATGATGACTTCCTCATCGTAGTCCCCTTCGCCGGGATGATGAGCCGCGCCTCCGCTCGGAGCATCCCAGGCTGCGAACGTGGTGTCATCGGTGGTCCCTTCCGAGTGATCCTTGTGCATGTTCATGCCCAAGAAGAGGTAAATACCGAACTTGCCGAGCATGACGCCGGGCTGAATGGCTACCTTGCTGCCGCCCGCCCAGTTTATTCCCAGCTCGAATCCCGACAGGTCTTCATCTCCGCCTGCGTTGTCGGTGGATGCTGTCACTGTTACTGCAGGCGGCGGGGGCTGTGGTTGTGGTTGGGGTTGGGGCTGGGCGCCGTAACCCGGGTTGGGATCCTGATAGGACGGATCGTAATAACCTCCCTGTTCGCCTCCCGTGGTGTCCTCCGTGCCGGTGGTGTCACTATAGGTTCCCCCGGAATCATCGGTGTATTGGGCGTTTGCTGCAGTAGCAAATGCCATGGCAAAAATCAGGACGAACCCTAATACAAGATTCTTCATAACGGCCTCCTGTTTGATATCAACTGACTTTTGACATGATTCACGCCAAATATTCAAGAGAGATTCATTTTTCAGCGAAATCAATGAGAAAAAATTAAGGTAGTATTTTTGACCACACTCCAGGCAGCGCCGTATATTGGACGTGTAGGAAATAGACCTACATAGCTATCGGGGAGGCGAACATGCTGTACGACGGGCCGGATAGAAGAGTTCATACCTGTTTCATTACCAGGAACCGGGAGTATCATACCCGATCAGGGGTCTGTGTCGCAGTGAGAGATCGCCATAGCTCCGCCTGGATGGCGGGGCACCGGGCGGTTGGGCTGGACATGATCTCTGTTCCCCTGGGCACAATATATGTTGGATATCCTCTTGAATTCATGTCATCGAAAACCAGGGTGAAGACCTCGGCGGTCATTGATATCCTGAGGCCCGGCAGAAACCAGGTCGATACCTACCGCCTGGTCAACGGATTTCAGCCCGGCTGGGCCATATAGTTCGACAGGCTCGATATCAACTCCCCGTATTCAACATCGATGCCGTGGGCCGTGGCGATTTTTTTCATCTTCTCGAGGTATGCTTCGGTGATGCTCTCCATCGAGGCTGCGTCCAGATTGCAGTGAAATACGCGGCAGCCCAGAGCGCGGCCGACCCTCGCGGTGCATTTCCCGTCCAGCCGGTACGGGCAGACTCCATCAGCCGGAGTGGAACCGGGTTTTGCAGAATCCAGAAGATACGCCAGCTCCAGGTTGCTTAGCCACAGCTCGTGTCCGAAGCGGTTGAGATCGCAACAGTCTCCGCAGGCACGACAGGTTGCTTCGAGGATTCGAAGTTGTGCGTCCAGAGCCTCGTACAGGTTTGTTATCTCGTTGCGAACGGCCCAGGGAAGCCGCGGTAGCGGCGAGAGCATCCCGGCTGGATGTCGGTCCACAGTAGTTTCTCTACTTGCGGGAGACCAGACCTTCGAGAGCCTTCACGTCATCGCCCGAAAGGGTTTTCAGGCTGCCGGCCTCGAATGCCGCCTTGATCTGCTCGAAGGTGAAAAACTTTGGCGCCACGCGGGCGATCTCCGGCAGGGAGGCGAAAATATTTCCGTGGCTATCGATGGAGTGGACTCCCGGGGGCAGATGGATTTCCGTGCCGCCGCCACGCTGGACCTTGGAGCTCACGCCCCTGTTCATTTTTTCTGCTTTGGCCATTTCTTCCTCCAGGCGCCGTAATAATTTCTAAAAGCGCCAGATTTTGCGTGCTTATACAGTCATGAGGACCAGGGCGCAAGCATCTAAAGGCGGCCGGGATGGGGTTGGTAAGAAAAACAACTCTTGAAAGCGATTTCGATGAAGGGCAGATTGTCGACGATGAAAACGAAAAACGACTGGCGCTGGCAGCTGGCCAACTCCGTCAGGACCTGGGATCCCCCGGGCGTGGATCGGGATCTCGCGGATCGGGTGCTGGATCGTTTTCCAATGTCGGTCACACCGTACTACCTGTCACTGATGAGGGCCGACGATCCGGGCGATCCAATTCATCGCATGGCCTTCCCCCACCTCGACGAGCTCGCCCCTTCCGACTCCACCGTCGACGATCCCATCCGCGAGGAGGATCACGCGGTGATGCCGGGCCTGGTCCGCCGCTATCCGGACAGGGCGCTGTTGCTCGTGTCGGGCGATTGTCCCGTTCACTGCCGCCATTGCACGCGAAGAAACATGGGCAAGGGCAAAATCGTTCCCGCCCGGGGCGAAGGTCTCGTTCATGCGCTTGCTTACATCGAGGACAACCCGGAGATCAGGGACGTGATCATCTCCGGCGGCGACCCCCTGGTTCTGGAAGATCGGGATCTCATCGATGTCCTCGCCAGGGTCCGCTCGATCCCCTCGGTGGAGATAATCAGGATCGGCACACGCGTCCCGGTGACGCTTCCCATGAGGATCACCGAGAGTCTGGCCCTGGATATCGCGCGTTTCGGACCGGTATACGTCAACACCCAGTTCAACCATCCCGCAGAGATTACGGATGAGGCTCTTGCCGCCGTCGGCTGTCTGGTCGACGCCGGTGTTCCGGTCAACAACCAGGCCGTCCTGCTTGCGGGGGTCAACGACTCGCCCGAGATCATCGAGGATCTCTGCCGCGCCCTGATGCGCGCGAGGGTTCGCCCGTACTACATCTTCATGTGCGATCTGGTTCGCGGCATCGGTCACTTCCGCGTATCGCTGGATCTCGGCATCGAGATAATGGCCCACTTGCGCGGTCGCATCGGCGGGCTCGGGATCCCGCAGCTGGTGATCGATCTTCCGGGCGGGCTCGGAAAGATACCCGTCGGTCCTCAGTACGTGATCGGGCACAAGGATGGAAAAACTATCCTGCGCGCGCCGGATGGAACGACTGTGGAGTATTGTGAAGAGAAAATAAAATCTTGACCACCAGTCCATATATGGGTCCATAATAAGACTGGAGGTGGCCATGTCTTTTGAAACTGACATCCGACCAATATCATATTTGAAATCCAGGGCTGCAGATTTGCTCAGACAGGTCAATGACACTCATCGCCCTGTGGTCATAACTCAAAATGGCGAACCCAGAGCAGTTCTCCAGGATCCTGCCAGCTATCAGAATATGAGAAATGCAATCGGGCTTTTAAAGCTGATCGGCCAGGGAGAAGAAGCCGTCCGCGCCGGAAGGGTAAAATCTCAGGAAGATGTTTTTGCAGATCTTGAGAAACGCCTGGCAGAAAAATGAAAAAGAAATTCAAGGTCGTCTGGGGTGACGTTGCCGAAAACGACCTGATTGGAATCATTGAATACATTGCCGAAGACAGCCCGGCAACCGCCAGGAAAATCTTGAGAAAAATCAGGGAAAAGGCCGTGTCGCTTTTTCATTTTCCTCAAAAAGGCCGAATTGTTCCCGAATTGCTGGAACAAGGTATCGCAGAATACCGTGAGTTAATTGTAGCCCCATGGCGAGTAATCTATAAAATTGAAAAAAAACAGGTGCTGGTATTTTCTGTTCTGGATGCTCGAAGAAATATTGAGGACATCCTCTTGCGGCGCCTGATTGAATTGAAAAAATTGCGATAAGACACCGGGGACTTCGGAAGTGAGGGATGCCGACCCTACCTGATCCACTTCATCGCCGCGATGACCGAGTCCGCGTCGATTTCTGCGAGCCAGCCGTTTGAAGACCCGTACCAGAAGATCCAGCCGATCATGGCCAGCCACACGGTGCCCATGATGACTCGCTGCTTGTTCCAGAAGACGTCGGCGGTTTCTTTTTTCAACGGAATCGCAAGCGACGCCAGCAAGGCGAGCCCGATCCAGCGGTTGATGAGCAATGTGGCGTAGGCGGCGCTCAGCACCATGAATCCCCGGAGCATGATCTTGGTTGCCGGCACGCCCAGACGCACGGCTGTTGTCTTGACTCCCGAGGTGACGTCCTCGTCGTGATCGCGGATGACCTGGATCGACTCGAAACAGGCGGAGAAGAGGGCGAGCTGCCCAACCAGGATCCATCCGAGTGTGGCGTCCAGGGGAAATCCCACCAGGGGCATGGCCACGCCCCATGAGATCATCGCGATCACGTCAACGTACGGAAGTCGCTTGAGCTTGTAGGAGTATATCCAGCAGATCCCCGCACCCGCCGTGAGCGCCACCAGCAGACCCGGGCTCCAGGCCCAGGCAATGACCGCCAGGAAGATCGCGAGACCGATCTGGGCGCCCAGGGCAGCGCCCATGTGATCCTTGAGGTAGCGCGCCTTTGCGTGGTCCTTGTTGGGCGACGACAGATCCTGGTCCACGTCGTAATAATCGTTGGTGAGATAGGCGAGCAGGTTCAGCAGTATGCCGAAGCCGAACCGGATCCCCATGTCCAGCCACGACAGCCGAAGGGCGAACATGATGGCCGCCGCCGCGAACATGTTGGCCATCTCCATTTTTTTCAGCCTGAAGAGGGCCACACCCGCGAGAATCCTGAACGCCGCAATCATTATTGTGATCTACCTTCTGTTGTTCGGAGCCACAACTGATTTCGATAAACGGCGCGGTTTGCGCTTCTACCAGCAGCACATCCATCCAGGCCCGCACATGGTGGTGTCGTACCAGATGCAGATCATACTGGAAGGGGTGCAAATGCCGCTGATGGCAGTGCACGCGGGATCCGTGGGGATGCCGGTATCTGTACCGGTGTCGGTATCAGGACCGGTGTCTGTATCAGGACCGGTGTCCGTGTCGGTGTCCGTATCCGTGTTGGTGTCCGTATCAGTATCCGTGTCGGTATCGGAATCGGTGTCGGTGTCAGAATCAGTGTCCGTGTCGGAATCCGTGTCGGAATCCGTGTCCGAATCCGTGTCGGAGTCGGTGTCAGTGTCTGTATCAGAGTCGCTGTCAGAGTCCGAACCGTCGCCGCTTGCGCGTGATTCCGAGCATCCGCCAATAAAAAAAGTCAAGACAACCGGCAACCAGATAAAACACACCGAGTTCGCAAGCCCATCAGTCATTGGAGCACCTCCCTGCCATTTATTATACGCCGTTATCCACTGGGTGTGCTTATCTGCAGAAAATGGGGAAAAAATGAGGAGGGGACGCGCATTCGCGCCGCGCCCTGATGAGGGCGGAGCTGCCTCAAATGGTCTCCGCATCCTCTACGTCACCGCCATCTTTACAGACGAGCCCATGAACTTTCCGCGCGAGGGGGTTGCTGTCGTGATGCTTCTTCCACGGCGGACTGCACTCTCCGTCCTTGTCCCCTCCTCCATGGTGATGGTGCCCCTTGAACAGGAGATGACACAGAACGAACAGACCGACGGCCTGCCAGTACGTGATTACCGGCAAACCGAAGAGAGCCGGCATCAGCCAGTTCCACAACCACATCAACCCGAAGCCCAGCACGAGCCCCAGGGCAACGGCTATGGCCACTCCCAGAAAAACCCAGCCTATTATTTTCAGCACTCTTGAACCTGTCATTGTGGTGCTCCTTTGTTACAGGGAATACCCCTGCCTGTTCAGCCTGCCGCGGATGGTATCCACGGCCTTTTTTTTCCTGGCCATCAGGGTGCCCATGGGTGCGCCCGTGGCTTTTGATATTTCCTTGAATGTCTTCATTTCCAGTGCGTTCTGTACGAACACTTCCCTCTGATTTTCGGGAAGCTGCCTCACCGCGTCGGCCACCGCATTTGCGAACTCGGTCCTCTCCATGAGCTCGCCCGGATCGTCGTGTTCGAAGAGATCGTCGATGCCGACCTCCGCTTCCCTTCTCTTGCGCCGTGTATCCTTTCTCACGATGTCGACGCAGCGACGTTTGACCAGGGTGAAAAGCCAGCCGCCGAAGCGCTCGACCCCGGCGAAGAGGTGAGGCGATCTGAGCATCGAGACCATCGCCTCCTGCACCGCGTCCTGCGCGTCGGCATCCGAGCCGAGGATCCTCCGCGCGCGAGCCTCCATCTCACGGCCGTGTTCCGTGAAGATGTCTGCGATGGCGATTGCGGTTTCGTTCTTCATTCTGCTCTCTACCCAATGGTCGTCGGTGGGACGGAGTCTATTGTTGCTTTTTAAAAAAATCGCACAACATTTCTTGGATCCTTGATAACGACGGCCACTTGGTGCAAACCCTCTCTTGTTAAAGGAGGACGATGTGGATCTGAACGTCACTCTCCATCTGGGAAAATACCGCCGGTACCTGTGGGAGAAACCCAACCTGCTGGTCGTGCTCGGTGATTTTCCCGAGGTGGTAGTAAGTAAAAAACTCTACGAGGAGCGACACGGGATCTCCGAGGTTGCGGGCGACGAAAGAGAAACTCTGGAGCGGATCATGGCGGCCGCCTGCCTCGCGGCGGTGTCACTCGCGCAAAGGGAGTCCTGGGGCTGGACGCTGACGCTGCCGGACTCGCCCCACGGTTTCTTCTGCGGCGTGGAGCCCGAGGGCATGATCTGCGGGACGGTGAAGGAGGCCCCGAGGGAAAGGGGCTCGGTCCATCTCCATCGACAGAAGGCCGACGGTCCCTTCATGGAGAGTCATTACGCCCCGGAAAGCGAAGATCCGGTAGCTGCGGTGCTGCGATATTTCGAACAGGTAGAGCAGATCCGGACCCGGATGGCCCTCGACCCGGACGGCAGCGGAGTGCTCGTCCAGGCGTTACCCGAAGGCGACTTTGGCCGCGTGGCCGACCTTGCGGACCGGGAAATGATCAGCCTCTGTCGTCAAAAGGCGCAAGACGGCGAATTCAAGCCGTTGCAGGAAGTTCTCATGTTCTACGAATGCCGCTGCGACGACAAAATGATCCTCGACATGATCACCACCCTCCCCGACGCCGCGCGAGAAGAATTGTGGGGAGATGAAAAAGAACTCAACATCGAATGCCCCCGCTGCGCGAGGAAATATGTTTTGACAAGGTAGTAGTCAGAATGGAACGACCGGCTCCGTTCGCAGTGTCGTAGGTTACACTGCGGATCGGAGAAGAAACGTAGCGCAGAGCTACATACGAAGGGAGCCGGTCATGAAGAAGAATACACTATTTGTCGGTCTGGATGTTCACGCAGACACAATTGCTGTTGCTGTCGCTGAATCAGGGAGAAACGGTGAGGTCCGTTCACTGGGAATTGTTGCGAACAAACCTCCGTCGATACGCAAGCTGGTGAGGAAGCTTCAGAAGAAGCGCGAGCTCCAAGTTTGTTACGAAGCGGGTCCGTGCGGGTACACACTTTACTGGATAATGGTTGGAATGAATGTCACTTGCGAGGTGATCGCGCCTACTTTGATTCCTCGCAAGACTGGCGACAGGGTCAAGACTGATCGCCGAGATGCCATCAAGCTGGCTAGGCTTTATAGAGCCGGAGAATTGACATCCGTTTGGGTTCCGGATCCCTGTCACGAAGCCTTGAGAGATTTGGTGAGAGCCAGAGAAGCGGCCAGGAAGGACCAGCGAGCGGCACGGCATCGGTTGGGCAAGTTTCTTCTCAGAAGCGGAATTTACAAACCGACGAAGATGACGAATTGGACCCTCAAGCACATCGCCTGGATAAAGACGCTCAGTTTCAAGGAGAAGTCTCATGAAGTTGTTTTCACGGATTATCTCCACGAGGTAGAGCATCAGAGAGATAGGCTGAAGGCGCTGGAGTCATCGATAGATACCGCTATAGAGGAGAGCCCCGAGCACATTCGAGAAGTCGTTTCCGCCTTGCAGTTGCTGCGCGGGGTCGCGAAGATCACAGCTGTCGGCACTGTTGCGGAAGTCGGAAATTTCTCCCGGTTTTCAAGTCCTACTCAGTTGATGGCGTACATGGGCATCGTGCCGAGCGAGTACTCATCTGGTGGTCCGGGGAAAAAGAAACAGGGGGGAATTACAAAAACGGGAAACAGTCACCTCAGAAGGCTGATGATAGAGGCGGCATGGAGTTATCGATACAATCCATCGGTGAATCTCAGAATACAAAAGTGCCAGAATGAAATCAGCACTGAGCTTGTCGCCGAGGTAAAAGAAATCGCATGGAAGGCCCAGCACCGTCTTTGCGGAAGATACCGAGCTTTGCTGGCCGGCGGCAAAACCAAGCAAGTTGCTATTACTGCGGTAGGCCGAGAATTGGTCGGATTTATCTGGTCGATAGCGGTTTATGTCGAGACCAAACAAGAGGCGAAGATGGAAAACGCGGCATAGCCAAAAAACGGGAACACAACGAAACAATGATTGAATATTGGGGCCAGAGCAGAAGGGGAAGCAGTCAAGGGACACTCGGATTGGAGAACCCTCGGCGCCCCTATGTGACAGGGTTTCGGCCCGGATTCACGCAAGTAGTCAGAGGCAGCTCCCGACGGAGATTGAGCATGTCGGCGTTCCTTCGGGTTCGATCCACGAATATCAGACTGATCAACCGTCGTTGTTACCTTCTTGACTGCTTCCCTTTCTGCTTTGACAATAAAGAAGAAATCAGGAGAACGATGTGGCCACAGAGGTAAACACTTGACAGGTCGTTCCATATCAGGGGCGAGGCCTGCCCTGAAGATCTATCACATCTTCAACGATACTTTTCGCCTGGCCCTGTACCGCGGAAATAAATCCCGCGGCCAGAAATGAAGAACACAAAAGGCCCGAGGCCTACGAAAAGACACTTCAGAAACAACCCTTAGGACTTTTGGTGCTTCAGGGCGAAGCCCTTTCCGACACGAAGTGGCGCATTTCTGGCCGCGGGATTTATTTCCGCGGTGCTGGCGCAGGGAGTGCCGACAACATTGGGCTATTGTGGCGTTGAATAATGTACATGAGAGGATGCGATCAATCATTAGTGCAGGCATCGCCCCTACATTCTGGCATAAAGGATTCTGTAAACGGGCATGCCGAGTTCCTCGCATCGGATCTCGCGAAGTGATCTTGCGCCGTATGGATTTTCCTCGACCCGGCCGCCCTGCCCTAGCGGTTCGAGTTCTTTCACCATGGAAAGCTCCTGCAGGTATGCATTGGCGCGAAAATCCACGTCCGTCTGGATCATGATCTCCCCACCGGGGACCAGCAGTCTGACAAGATCCCGCCCCAACTCCTGCGTGACGACCATCCGCTTGGCATGCTTCGCCTTCCACCAGGGATCCGGGAAGTTGATGAA
>JAUVDV010000078.1 GCA_030595125.1 Deltaproteobacteria bacterium | reverse complement strand
CAAGGAGCACTGCCATGGCGCCGATCTGCGAGGTTCCGACCCCCGGTCCGTCGATGATCGCCTCGACGATCTTCGACAGCTTTGCTCCCCCCGCGCCCACCCGGACGCGGACCTCGAGATTATCACCGAAATTTTTGGAGAATCGTTCGACGATCTCTCGCGAGTAATCCGCGTCACGACGCTCCAGACCAGTCTCAATGGAGCCCAATTGCTTGCCGCCGGGCTTCGTTCCAACGATCAGCGCGACGGCGCCTTCCTGAAACGATTCGTCGGCAAGCTCTTGCGCCAACTCCGGGCTACCCAATTCTTCGAGGCGCTCGATCCACGCGGGATCGGCCTCGTCGCCGATGACCGCAAGCGCAATTTCCGAGCCGCTGATCGCAAGGAGATCCCCGACGGTGGCGATCGCCGCCTCTGCGCAGAGCCAGCCCTGGCTCACTGTGATGGCCGGGTTCCTGTCCTTTATTCCGATGGTAAGGTGGCCGGCGGGCGCGTTGTGCACCGAGTTGGGAACAAGGGACGGACTGATGAGAGCGCCCTTCGCGTCGTTAATCTGTGTGACCAGATCCAGACTCGTCTTGACCTCTCCCAGTGCGGTTGAGGCGACAACGTCGAGGACGGTTGGGTCTTCGATGCCCGCATCTTTGATGGCGCGTGAAGCGGCAATGTACATGAGCCTCGCCACGCGACCGTAGCGCCTGCGCAGGGCCGGCTTCGCGTAATCCTTTATGGGCACGTCCTCGAGCCGCCCGGTTTCCTCGTTAAAAGGCTCGTCCTCACCCATGGCGCAATGTCCGATTCCGTGAATATGGAGGCGGCTCATTGCGATACCTCCGAGCCACCGAAGATCAAGGAGCAGTTGTTTCCTCCGAATGCAAACGAGTTGGAGATGATCACCGGATTGTCCGGCAACAGCAGCCCACCGGGGCCAACCAGCGAGACCGGGCATTCGGGGTCGGCCCGATCGGCGCCCAGGTTCGTAAAGGCCGTGCGTTTTCGCAACGCGAGCACGGAGGCGACCGCTTCCAGCCCGCCCGCGCCACCGAGGGTATGCCCGATCAGTCCCTTGCAGGACATGACGGGAGGATCATGATCGAAGAGCCTGTCTATTGCCTTTGCTTCAGACGAGTCGTTGAGCTGCGTGCCGGTGCCGTGGGCGTTGACGTGATGGATGTCTGACGGTGAAAGCCCGGCGTGCCGGAGAGCCGCGCGCATGGCGTTCGTAGCTCCGGAGCCGTCTTGTGGTGGCGCGGTCATGTGATGGGCGTCGCTGCTCATCCCCACTCCCAGAAGCTCGGCGATGGGCTTCCGCCCTGCGGCGATAACTTCGTCGAGAGACTCGAGAACCAGAAAACCGGCTCCCTCTCCCAGGGTCAATCCGGGTCGGTCCGCGGCGAAGGGCGTGCACATCCGGGGCCCGGTGAGCTCCAGTGCGCAAAAACTGGAGATGGTGGTATGGCACAGGGCGTCGCCTCCCCCGGCCAGGACCGCGCGACATTTTCCCGCTTGGATCCACGACGCTCCGAGGGCGATGGCGTTCGCGGACGAGGTGCAGGCGGTGGAGATGGTCCTCACCGGGCCTTCGATCCCCAGATCCCGCGCGACCAGACGGCTCGGCGCTGCCATGCAACCCTGACGTCTGTAATTGAATGGTCCCGGATCCCGGGAATTCAGAAGATCGAAAACCACCCTCTCGTTAACAGACTGACCACCGGTGCTCGTGCCGAGGGACAGGCCGTCCAGGGATCCGGCTCCGTTTTCTCTGCCATTCTTCTCGCATTCGCGGGCCGCGCTCAGGCATAGCCTTCCGGTGGGGCTGTTCAGATCCGGGTGGTCGTGCGTCGCGAACCACTCCTCCCTCGCCTCGCCGACAATAACGTCCAAGTCCAGATCGTGCCTGGTATTGTGCGAGAAAACCCTCGAGGGCTTTAAAAGGGCCTGCTCGAACGCATCGACGCCGATTCCGGCCGCGCTCACCGCGCCGATTCCGGTTATTGCCACGCGGATTTTCTTCAATTGCTTCTCCGTTCAATCGACGATCTGCTGTGTCTGCGCAGCGTTTCGCGCCAGTTCGTCCACCAGCTCGTTTTCGGGAATACCCGCGTGCCCCTTGACCTTCCGCAGCTCCAGGCGCGCAAAGGGCTTCATGGCATTTTGTATTCTGTAGATGAGCTCCGTGTTGGCCTTGGCCTTCCAACCCTGGGTCAGAACGCCGATGGAGTAGGAGCTGTCCGTATGTATGACCAGGGGTCGTTCCCGTTCGTCCACCAGTTCGAGAACCCGGAAAATGGCCGTGAGCTCGGCCACGTTGTTGGTTCCGTGCCCGATTGGCTCGCCCCGCCGAATCTGTTTTCCGTCCGGGTACGTCACGACATAGCCCAGGCCGGCAGGCCCGGGGTTGCCGAGGCAAGCGCCGTCGGTGTAGGCGACGATGGAGTCGGGATCCACAGGATCGACCCGCACCCGCACAGCAGTCTTTTTTTTGGTGGGGGCCTTCGCCGCTGTTTTCTGCGGTTTGTCGGACAGATTGGACGGCCAGGGATTGTACAACCGTTCATCGTTGGCCCCATACCTCATCCGGGCACGACCGTCGTCCAGCACGAATTCCCCGGAGTCGTTCACCTCCACGAAGACGCGCCTGCCCTTGAAGTACATTTCTTTCATGACCATCGCCGGACTCTAGATGCCGCACCCGGTGTCTGGCAACACTTAAAATTCTTGGGTTGACGACGATCGATCCTTGGACAAGGGTCTATGTTGCCCTATGGAAGTTGCAACAAACGAATCAGTGTTTCCCGTGCTCCTGAGCCTGGGTTTTCTTTTTTTCCTGGCGCTGGGTGTGGGCCGCCTGTTCGCCAGGATGCACATTCCAAAGGTGACGGGATACTTGCTCGTGGGCCTGGCGGCAGGGCCATCCTGTGCCAATTTGTTGGGCATCCCCGAGATCATCACAAAGGGGCAGCTCGAAGTGCTGGATCCGTTGCACGATCTGACCCTGGGCCTCATCGTTCTCGTGATCGGCGGTAACTTCCAGCTGACGTCGCTGAAGAAGTTTGGAGCCGGGCTCCTTCGAATAAGCGCCCTGGAGATCGGGCTCACCGCACTTCTGGTGGGGGGTGTCACGTACCTCGCGGGCGCGTCTCCCGTGATAGCGGGCTTCCTGGCGCTCATGGCCATAACGACCGCGCCGGCGGCGACCCAGATGGTGGTGAGGGAGTACGAGTCCGAGGGCCCGCTCACGGATATGGTGATGATCTTGATCGGGCTCAACAATCTCATCGCCATCATCGCCTTCGTGTTTCTCGCCCACGGCGCTGTGACTCCGGACGCACCGGTTCTGGCAGTGGTCTTCAAGATATTCGTGCCCATTGGCATGGGCGTCGTGGCCGGGGGAATCCTGGCCGTCATGGATCAGCGACTCACCAGGAAAGTGGAACGTCAGATCCTGGCCCTCGCAGTCATCGCCGCGCTGGTCGGCCTGTGCAGGCATTTCGAGACTTCAGCCATGCTGGCTTCTCTGATGACGGGCGCGGTGCTGGTCAACACGTCGCCCAACGACAGGCGCATCATCAAGGATCTCAACGCGATAGACTACCCGCTTTACATGATCTTCTTCATCATGGCCGGCGCCCATCTCCAGATAGGTCAGCTCGCCGACATCGGCCTGATAGGCGGGGTGTACATCGTGGCGCGGATCGTCGGCAAAGTCGCCGGCTGCTGGTTGGGTTCGAGGTCCGCCTCCTGCCCGGGAACCGCGCGCAACTGGATCGGCCCGGCCATGCTGGCCCAGGCGGGGCTGGCGATCGGTCTGGCCGCTGCGCTGGCGCGGGATTGGGGCCCGGACGGGCAGCAGGTACAGACGGTGGTGCTGGCGTCGGTTGTCGTGTTCGAGGGCCTCGGACCGCTGTTCACACGGATCGCTCTCGTTCGCGCGGGGGAGGTCACGGTGCTGAGCCTGCTGGTCCAGCGAAGCCCCGTCGGGTATGCGGAGGGCTTGCACGAGGTGATCAACAACTTCAGGGATGCGCTGGGAATATTCGGTGGCTCCGATCTGTCCAAGCCGTCCGATATCCTCGTGAGCCACGTGATGCGAAAGAACGTGGAGACCATCCGCTCGAACATTTCGTTCGACGGAGTTCTCAAGGCCGTGGGTCATTCGCGCTACGATCGGTTACCCGTGCTCAACATGGATGACGAACTCATCGGTATTATCCAGTATTCGGACGTATCCGAGGTGCTGTTCGATCCGTCCTTGCGGAACCTCATCGTGGCCGGCGATATCGTGACCGAAGAGCACTTGTTGCTCACTCCCGGGGATAGCCTCGAGACGGCCATGGACGAGCTGCGCGCCCATCCGGATCACACCTACTTGCTCGTGGTGGACGAGGACAACCCCAAAAAACTGGTGGGCGTGGTGCGCCACAACGATGTGCTTTCCGTTCAGCGTAAGATCAAGGGCTAGACTTCCTCAGGGGCACAACGTTTATAATGAAAGATGATTTAGGCTAAATTAGGCTATAATTACTTCACTTTCCGAATAAACAGTAGTATCATATTAATAACCAGCGTTTACAGTACCTAGTCATTTGACGAGGCACTGGTAAAAAAGGTGTTCGGCCATGAGAAAACCTGAAAAACCGCCGTTTTCATATTCTGACTTCTTTGCGGAATCAGTCGACGGCACGGATGCACAAAAAAAAATCACCGAACTCATGACACAGCTGATCTCCGCTTCCTCGTCACCAACATACAAAGGGAAGTATATTCATTGGGACGAACTGCGAAGGCTCAAACTTCCCCCCGAGCTATCCCACAAAACTCTGTGGGCCAGCCTAAAACTGCACCGCGTGGGTATGATGAAAGAGGTGCCCCTGAAGGACGCCAACGGAAGACCGTTTCAGTTTGCCCTGCCGGACCCTGCGCCGGAAATCCTGCGCTTCGTAGACATGGAGGCGGGCGGGTCAATTCGTTCCAGCGGTGTCATGCCGGACCGCTATAAGCAGGATCAGTATGTCGTTGAATCCCTGATAGAGGAGGCGACTACTTCAAGTCAGATCGAGGGCGCATCGACAACACGACGCGTCGCCAAGGATATGATCCAGTCGGGCAGGCCGCCACGAGATCGTGGGGAACGCATGATCATGAACAACTACCTGACCATGCAGCATGTAAGAACGTTGAAGTCGACACCCATGAGTCCAGAAGTTATTTTTGACCTGCATAGCAGGATCGCTGATGGCACAATTGACGATAATGAACTCGGACGATTCAGGGGGAAAGATGAACCAGTTGCCGTTGTAGACAACAACAGCGAGGATGTCCTGTACGTCCCTCCCCCCGCGAAGCAGCTCCCGGCCAGAATGGAGGCGTTGTGTGCCTTCGCAAACGGTGATACGCCGTCGTATTTTTTGCATCCCGTCGTCCGATCCGTCATTCTCCATTTCTGGCTCTCGTTCGATCATCCTTTTATTGATGGCAACGGCCGCTGCGCCCGAACTCTTTTCTACTGGTCGATGCTTCGCCACGGTTATTGGCTCGCTGAATATATATCGATCTCTCGGCTGATCCACACGGCTCAAGCCCAATACTCCAGGGCCTTTCTGCTGACGGAGACCGATGATAACGACATGGCCTACTTCATTTTGTACCATTTGGATCTCCTCAAGCGCTCGATTGATGACGTTCGTGAATTCGTTGAAAGAAAAACTCAGGAGAGAATACGCCTCGAGGTGAGACTTGAGCGGATGCGAGATCTGAATCATCGGCAACGATCGTTGATCGCTCATGCGCTCCGAAACCCGGGGTTCGAGTACACGACTGATTCGCACGGGAGAAGACAGCAAATCTCTGCCCAAACTGCGCGTACCGATTTGTATGACCTTGTGAAGCGGCGCCTTCTCCGCAAGAAAAAGATCGGCAAGACATGGTATTTCCATGCAGTGGCCGATCTGGAATCGCTGCTGACTTAAGTCCTACAACCCCAGGATGGCCTTGCCCTGTTTCTTGAGCTTGCTTCCCATATTTTTTCGGCGGATCAGGGAGGTGCACATCATGGCGGAGCCGAAGGCTGCGGAGACTCCGGGCATGATGAGGTCCTGGCCGCAGAGGAAGAGGTTCTTGATGGGCGTCTGGGGCCGCAGGTCGAGGGATCGGTAGCGATCCGGGATGGGGGCGATGCCGTAGGGCACGCCTCTGGGATGGGCGGAAAAATGCTGGTACGTCAGGTTGGTGCTGACTTCGCGGTGCACGATGTGTGAGGCCATGCCCGGGAAGTGGCGGTCGAGGGCGGCTATCAACGTGTCTCCCATGCGCTTCTTGGCGGCCTCGTAGTTTTCTGAGCGCTTGCGCCAGCGGCTGCCCTGCCACTTTTCGAACCCCCCCTGTTGCGGTATGAAAATCACCTGCCCGTTGTACCCCTCGTTGCCGTGTTGCCCAAACTCCGGGTCCCGCTGGCTCGACGAGTTCAGAAAGATGATCTTCGGGGCGCCTTTTTCCTGCGGATTCTCCACGTCCCAGAACAGGTCCTCGTTTGTGTTCCACTCCCGGTGGATCCAGTAGTTCTCACGGCCGATGCCGAACTCGCTCATGCTCACGTCCAGGCCGAAGAACAGGTTCATGTACTCGTAGGCCAACGGCAGTTGCTCGATCCGCTGCGCGATCGGACGGATCCTGGGGTGATCGGACAGGAGCTTTGTGTAGGTGTTCAGAGCGCCGGCGCTCGAGACGACCCGCCTGGCCGCGATCTCTTCACCGTCGGCCATGCGCACGCCCACGGCCCGATTTCCATCCACCAGTATCTTCTCCACTGAGGCCTTGACCCGAACGACCGACCCGTTGCGCTCGATGGTTTCGCCCAGGTAGCGGGCGAAAACCGAGCTGCCGCCCACGGGATAAGATGGTGGCGACTCCAGGTAGTAGCCCAGCATGGCCGCGTGGGCCATGAACGAGCATCGCTTGCGAGGCATGCCTATGTTGCCCCACTGGGCGTCCAGAACGTCCTTTACATGTTCGTCCGTGATGTACCGGGCCATCATGTCGTCGGTTGTCACGGTAGCTGCTTCGTGGGCCGTGCGTACCAGGAGCGAGCGGGCGAAGCGGGTCAGAGGACGGGGCGGCACGGACGAGGAGAAGTAGTTCCGCAACCGGGTGCGGGTGTCGCGGATCTTGTCCAGGTAGGCGCTGATGCCGTCTTTCTCTTTGGGGAATGTCTCGGCCAGCACGGATTTGTAGGCCTCGTAATCGCCGGGCATGTCCACTGCCATGCCGGGGAAGCGAATTTTATCCACAGGGTCGCCCAGCGGCTCGAACTCGATGTTTCCCCCGGTGAGGGCCATCAGTTGCAGATACCAGTCCGCTTTTTCGTGGATGGTGCCGATGTAGTGGATGCCAACGTCCCACTCGAAGTTCTTGCGGCGGAATACGTGGGTGAACCCTCCGGGCTGGTAGTGCTGCTCCAGCACGAGAACCCGGTCGCCTGTCTGGGAGAGGGCCGCCGCCGTCGCAAGCCCGCTGATTCCCGAGCCGATGACTATTGTGTCGAACGGACCCTCTGCCGGATCGCTGCTACCCGGCAACGGCGGACGACTTGTAGACTTGGGCGTCATAAGATCAGAGGCTCCTCATCCCCCCAAGCTCCACGGCGGCCATGTTTCCCGCCGGATGTTTCGGCGCTTCTTTTATAGCGGATTTAAAGGCGTCGATCGCCCTTTTTTCTTTGCCCATCGACAGGAGTGTTTTTCCCAGCGCAAGAAATGCGCGGGCCCGATCACCGCGCTCGTCAAGAAACCCAAGGGCCTCGACGAGATCTTGCCTGGCTTTGTCATGCGCGCCCGTGCGCATTCGGTGAATACCGCGTCGGAGCAATGTCCCCGCCGCAACGGCGCGCGCGAACCCCGCCTTCGGATCTATTCGCAATGCCAGCCTCGCCCTTGCCAGTGCCCGGTTTTGGTCTCCCGATTCCAGCAGTTCCCTCGCCGCTTTCTCCTCGCCGGCGGCAGCGGAAGTCACCTCGACACGCTTGGGGTTTGCCTCTTCCCATCGTTTCTCCACGGTTCGACGAATCGCGACGTCGTTGATGTACGCCACGGGCGGATCCAGCGGGGAGTCGAGCGCGGCGGTCATCCCGTCGATGTTCCACGCGATATCCAGATCGGCGCCCACGCTGGGCGCCTCGATGCCGGCCAGCGCCGAACTCTGAGGTAAAAATCGAATAAGGGCGGGAGAGACAAACAGCGAAACACACAACGTCATCCACACAAGAAAACGCACGTTCGGCCGCAGCCCGAGCCCCGCGAGAATAATGACACATAGCACCACCACATCCATGAGGTGGGTACTGCGTCCATTGGCCATCAGGATTGTCGTGGCCGGGAAGTACAAGATCCCCGGCAGGGCGACCAGCAAGAATCCCAACCGTCGCCGCGCATCCGGCAATAGAAGCAATTGCGCAAGGGCCACCGTTCCGATTGTGCCGGCCATCGATATCCATCGATGTGAACGAAACGCCGGATCGAGCGCGGCGGTAATCACAACGCCGATCGCACCCAACACCACGAATATCGCGGCCCAGCCGGGTTTGAACAAAAACAGCTTGCGCCGATCCATGGTACTCACCGAAAAGACCTCAGCCCGCGCAAAAGTGACTCACCAGGACATGCAACCCCAGCGCGCCGGTGCACAACAGGCCGAACACCAGATTGAGCTGGGCCGTCGCTCCGTCGAGAGCGAGGAAATCCAGCGGATTGGCGGCGTTGTGGCGCGCGCGGCCCTTCTTCATGAGCCCCACAGCCAGAGGCAGCGCCAGCAGGGTGATCAGAAACGTCAACGGCATTCGGGGCTCCAGCTCCAGAATCAACGAGGCGCCCATTATCGCGAGCACCGCCGCGAACGGTCCGAAAATCAGGACACCGTAGTAAATTTGTGACGCGCGATCGCCCATGAGATTTGCCGCCGTGCGGATTCCGCCGTCCGAGTCGCTCTTGATATCACGCCAATTGTTCGAGTGGAGAATCCCTACGACCAGCAACGACATGGGTATGGCCCACACTGCGGGAACAAATGAGTGGGACCCGGTTTGCACTGTCCAGGCTCCCAATGATCCGAGAATGCCGAAATTGAGGAACACGGCCGGATCGCCCAGCGCGTGGTACTTGAGCCCCACCGAACCGAGGGAGTACAGCAACCCGATACCCACCCCGACGACACCGAGCCAGAGGATCGGCATGCCGACGGCGTCGACAAGCCGGATACCCAGGGCGATACCCACGGCAAAGAACAGCGCCGCGGCCACTGTCGCCTGCCGGGTCGATATCCAGCCCCTCACTATCGCACCGCTCACGGGGTTTACACGCGCATCCAATCCCTTCTTGTAATCGAACACGTCGTTGAGGAGATTCGCTCCTGTGTGGAGCGCGGCCATGCCGAACAGCGCACAGATGAAATTGAAAAGATCAAACTCGGCCTCGCCGATGGTCACCGCGAGCACAGTGCCGAACACTACCGGCATGGTGGAAGCGGGCAGGGCGAACGGGCGGATGGCCACCCACCAGATTTTTGGAAATCCGGGCCTGTCTTGCGTTTCCGTTGACGTGGTCATGATTGCGCTTTTTCTATCACGAAACAGCAAATCACTGGTAATAGAATGCCGGCAGGAGAACTATTAATGAGCGATTTGAAGTTCAACCATTCATTTGGATTCAGGGCGAGACGGTTTATCAACTGGTTTCCCATGGGGCTCACCTACGCGCTGCTCTACATGGGAAGATACAACCTGACCGTGGCCAAGACCTCTCTGGGCGATCTGATGACCAAGGAGGATTTCGGAATCATCTTCGGCGCGGGAACCGTGACCTATGCGCTCTCTTTTCTGATAAACGGCCCGCTCATCGATCGAATAGGCGGACGAAAAGGCATCCTCATCTCCTCTGCCGGATCGTCAATAGCCAACCTGGGCATGGGGCTTTACCTTCTGCACGTGATCAGCTCGGGCGATCCTTCAAACGCGCCGCTGAGGCTGGTTTTCAGCCTTCTGTACAGCATCAACATGTACTTTCAATCCTACGGCGCGGTTTCCATAGTCAAGGTGAACGCCCACTGGTTCCACGTGCGGGAGCGCGGCGGTTTCTCGGGTATCTTCGGCACCATGATCTCCTCGGGCATCTTCCTGGCCTTCACGGTTAACGGCTGGATCCTCGATCTCGCCGCCGATATTCGTCCCGGCGTGCATATGGAGTGGCTGGTCTTCGTCGTCCCGGCAGCCCTGCTCGCAGTATTTTTCATCATCGAGTTCTTCCTGCTTCGCGATAACCCCTCAAAGGCCGGCCACACTGACTTCGACACCGGCGACGCATCCTCCGGAGACGATTCCAGCGCACCTTACAAGGTGATGGACCTCTTCAAGCGCATACTGACCAATCCCATCATCATGACCGTGGCGATCATCGAGCTGTGCACCGGGGTTCTGCGAAACGGGGTAATGCACTGGTTCCCCATCTACGCCAGGGAAGTCTGGGTGCTGCCAAACGAACACATGCTGATCAACGGAAACTGGGAGCACTGGTGGATTATCGCCGCCTGTTTCGGAGTGGCCATCGTTTCCGGGGTGCTGGCCGCCGTCCGCAAGGGCAAGGGTCGCGCCGTGCTGATAATCCTGGGCGCACTCGCATTCCTCGCCCCGTTCGTGCAGGCGGGGTGGGGCGGTCTGCTCTTTGTCGCGGGAGTCATCGGCGGCAACGTTGCCGGGTGGGTCTCCGACCTGTTCTTCCAGAGCAGAAGGGCCCCCGCCGCCGCCGGTCTCTATGCCGTCCTTCTAGTCTGCTGCATTGCGATGGTTTTCCTCATGGCCCGTCCGGGCAACGAGGTCGAATGGGCGGGCGAAGACTCGGGCCTCAAAGCGGGAGACCGCATCGTCGAGTTGGCGGGGGAGAAGATCGAGGGATGGGAGGATGTGCGGGCAGCCGCCGTGTGCTGGCCGGCGCAGTGTCTGAACTCCGTGTGGGACGCGGAAGCCTGTATGTGCACGACCGCCGAAGTGAACGTGCACGAGGTGAAATCCAGACCCTCCAGCGGAACAATACCGGCCGTTCTCCTGCGCGACGGGGCGAAGATCTCCGTCGATCTTCCGGATCCCAAAATGAAACAAAAGGCCGGTGACCAGCGAAGGATCGCTGGCAGACCGGTGCTCCCGATCTCGCCTTTCTGGATGGGTGTCATCGTGTTCCTGTTGAGCCTGTGTGTCATCGGCACCCACGGGCTCCTCTCGGGAACCGCCACCATGGACTTCGGCGGGAGACGCGGCGCCGCCACCGCCGTGGGTATCATCGACGGATTCGTCTACCTGGGCACGGCCATCCAATCCATCAGCCTGGGCTTCATCACCGCCCGGAACTGGGTTTACTGGCCGTTGTTCCTGATACCGTTCGCCGTGATAGGCTTCGTGTTGCTCACAAGGATATGGAACGCAAAACCCGCCGCGCAGGGAGGCGGTCACTGATCACCAACAGGGGATAGAATGAACGACGTTTTTGACACGGTTCTTCTTCTGGCGCTGCCCGCGAGCGGCAAGTCGGAGATTCGCAGGTATCTGGAACATCAAACCGAGAACACATGCCGCGAGTTTTTTCACATGGGGAAAACGGTACAACTCGACGATTATCCGTACGTCCACATCATGAGGCGCGTGGATGAACTCCTGGAGGGAGCGGGCAAACCCAGGGTCTTCTTCGAAACCGGCGATCGCGGTTTCGCTGATACCGCCGACTGGGGAACCCTGATCGCCCTCATCAACGAGGACTACACCGATATCAGGGCGCTTCGAAAGCGCAGACCCGACGAGCCCGTCGGCTGGATCCTGGATCGGTTCGACCGCGCCAGAGAAGCGGTCGGCGCAAAAGCGCCGTTTTCCTCCATGGAGAACTCCGGACGGGAAATTCTGCTGAACGGCCTCGTCAAGGAAGTGGACGATCTGATCTCCGAATGGAACTCAAACGTTCCCACGAGCCTTGAAGGGAAGACCATCGTCATAGAGTTCGCCCGCGGCGGCCCGGTGGACTCGTCGATGCCCCTTCCACGATGTTACGGATACAACTACTCCCTGTCCGTGCTCTCCGGGGAAATCCTCTCGAGATCCGCCATCCTTTACATCTGGGTAACCCCCGAACAATCGCGGGCCAAAAACCGGGAACGCGCCGCGCCCGACGCGGACGGCTCCATCCTGTTTCACGGCGTGCCCGAGCACGTGATGCTCAACAACTACGGTTGCGACGACATAGAATATCTCCTTTCGCGCAGCGGGGTCGCGGACTCGGTGAAGGTCGAGGCGCATGGAGAAACTTTTGTCATCCCCACCGGGCGCGTCGACAACCGGCAGGATCTGACCACCTTCGTGCGACAGGACCCGGACAAATGGGAGCCCGCGAACGTCAAGCTCCTCGAAGACTCGATCTCGGCGGCGCTGGAACCCATCTGGGGACCGTACAAATCGACGCGTTCATGATCTCCTCGCCCAGATGCGTGGTGCTCCTGGACATCGACGGCACCCTGGTTACCGGGCCCGACAACGGGCCGAGCGCCGGGCTTCTGGCCATGAACCGGGCTGCCTACCTCGTCACCAGTAGCGACTTATTCGGAAATCCCGGTGAATTTGACGGCCTGACGGACATGGAGGTCGCCAGGCGCTTTCGGCTCGGCGATCCGTCCACGTTCGCCGGGAGGACGGACGTTCAAATAGCCCGCCAGCTTCTGATCCTCGCGGGGATCGATCCGCCTCCCGAGAATCTCGTAACAGAGCTTGTCGATACATATGTGGACGGCCTCGCTGATTTCGCCGTCGATATTGGATACACCGCACTGGGAGATCCACACATGGCGGTTCCACGGTTGAACGAGATCGGCGCCATCGTCGGTCTCGGAACGGGCAACGTGTTGCCGGGCGCGCGTACCAAGCTCATAAGTGCGGGTATCGAGCATCTTTTCGATCTGGGGCTCGGTGGATACGGGGGTGACGGTGAGACCCGGGCGGACCTCCTTCGGATCGGCGCGAGGCGTTGCGATCCCGGCGGTAATCTGCCGGTGATTATCGTCGGGGACACACCCCGGGACATTCACTCCGCACACGAGATCGGCGCCATTTGTGTGGGCGTTCCCTATCGCCACAACACCAATTCGGTTCTCACGAAAGCGGGGGCGAATATCATTGTAGATTCGGTTGGTTCGGACCTTGTGGATTTCGTAAGCAACCGTTTTTCCTGATAATGTTCTGGTTAATCAGATGTTGACGCATTGTATCACACAAGATACCATCGTGTTATGTCTAATGATACATTGAAGAAACCGGCGGTCGACGGCAAGGGTGATCCTCTTGGCCTGCGAACTCTTGATCTGGCGATCGATCGTCTGTCCTCCCTGCGCGAGGACGGCGGCGCAAATACGCGAATATCCCGTTGGGGGATCTGCGTGGATCACCTGAAGCGCGCGTTCGAGGAAACCAGGTTCAAGCACGAATTGCTCAAGGACCGCTACGCCTTGCTCAAGAGATCAAATGCCCAGCTGGCCGACGAGGTGGCCTGGCTGCGGGATCAACTCGACGACGCCCACACCGACGGGCCTCCAAAAGCAGTTGCGCCGCCATTGCCGCCGACCCGCTCGACCAGACGATACGACGACCGGGGGCCGAGATGACCAGTACCGTTTCCCAGAGCCTCCAGCGGAGCAGGGCGCTCGTGCACACCATGAGAGGGTGCCAGGAGGTTCTCGACGAACTTCTGGAAGCGAGCGCGGTGGAACTCGTTCCGGCGGTCGGGTTTTTCAGGAGCGCGGAGAAGGACGAGGAGGTAGCGCCCAGTGTAGTTCCGGCCCACCTGGCCCGGACCATCGGCTCCAGGATCCGCGCTCATCGCGAAAGATTGGGCCTCACCCAGAATGATCTCGCCGTGACCACCGGTATTCACCGCCCCAACATCGCCAGGCTGGAAAAGGGCGTCGGCCTGCCCAACCTCGCTACCGTCATCAAGGTTGCAAACGGCCTTTCGGTCACCCTCGAATCCCTGATCTGAATTTTTCGCTTACAATTGAAACATCCCGCCCGATCGTTTGTCCAAGAAAGAAGAAGGACAAACGAAAATGCGGCCGGCGATCATCTCATTATTGTTTCCAACAGCGCTCCTGCTGTCGTTTAACGCGCTCGCCCAGAACGTAAGTGCGCCTGATCTGACGAGATTCTATGATCGTTTGGCGGAAGATCTTCTCAATAACAAACCGATGATAACCACTGCCTATGTCGCATTGTGCGACAACGATAGTCAGGGGATTGTACCGGTGAAAAACAAGAAGATCTGTCGCGGCGATGATCCAGCGAACAACCTCTACTGGGCCACGAGCGGCGGGATTGCAGGGTGGGCGAAAAAGAACGGCTGGAAGCGGGTGCTCAGGGTCGAAAACCCCGAGGCAACTATCATGGTCACGGCGATATGGAAGAAAACCTTTCGTCCGGGAGGTGAACTCGCATCCCGGGGGGTTACCGATCGCTTCGATGCCTATATCGTCGGACTGGCGTACCGGGGTTCAAAAATTGAACGCGCCATGGTCGACTACCTTCACGCCGTAAATCACGACGACGCACAGACACTGAAGCTGAAGGACGGCACGACAATCGAGTACGGGGGCGAAGGTCACGTTGTCGGTTACCTGGGTCACGACTACTTTCTGGATGTGTACGGAGACGCCGCCGAGACGCTCTTCAATGAATCCCGGGGCAAATCAACGGTTCAGAAGGCCACTTTCGCGTTTGCCTGTGTTGGTAATCAATTCATCCGGCCGGCTGTTACCCGCCCGAATGTCTATATTCTCATGCTCAACAAAAATCTCGCCTATCCGGGGGCCTGGACCATCGGTGGCATAATGGACGGGATCGCCCAGGGAAAGTCTCCGGCCAGGATACACCGCCTTGCTGCAAGGGCGTTTGCAATTGGTATGGAAGCGCCGCCCGGCAGCAGATTTCGCGTCTTCGCTCACGGACCGTAAACCCGGGGTCAACCCCCGCAATTGCTGTTCTGAGCCGAAAATTCGGCTGTCGCCAACCTCATCTTGCGATATAGTGCCTCTCAAAGGGGCAACTATGCGTCAGGGAGGACCGATGAGAATCGCTCTATTTTCAGTTATCGTAATTGTCGCCTTTTCCATGTGTCTTGATTCAAGGGCCGATGATCACACGGCGGCGAAGGCCGCGTTCAGGGAAGGAACGGCTCTGTTCCACGACGGTCGGTTCGAAGAAGCCGCGCTGAAATTCCGCAAGGCTAACACCCTCAATCCCAACTGGAAGCTGCTCTACAACATTGGGCAGAGCGAGGCATCCGCCAAGCACCACGGGTTGGCCCTCCAGGCATTCGAGGAATACCTTTCCGAGGGTGGCGATGACATCGGAGAGCCGAGGCGATCGGAATTGGCCGAAGAAATTTCCCGGTTGAGGGGAATCGTGGGGGAGGTCAGCGTCAAGGCGCCCGACGGAGCGGTGATCTTCGTTAACGGGCGACGAAGGGGGACGGCTCCGTTACCAGGGTCCATGCCGGTGCCGGCCGGCAAGCTCAACACTATCAAGATCGAGCAGGACGGTGAGATCATTCTGGAGCGGGAGGTTCGTGTGGGGAGTGGCCGTTCCATCAAGGTGGATGCATTGGCTTCGCAGACGTCAGAACTCCCTCCGAACGATCAGCATGAGGAACCGGCCTCCGAAGAAGCCTTTGGTGTGCCGACCGACTCACCAAAGGCCCCCGACAAGTTGAAAATTGGCGGATGGATTCTCGTTGGCGTCGGAGGCGCAGTCCTGGTTGGCAGCGCGGTGACGGGGGGGATGGCCATGAAGCTGGACGGGGAACTGGAAGATGCCTGCCCAAACCTTGATTGCGCTCCGAATCGTCACGACGATGTAGACAAGTTGAGACGGCTCTCCGTCGCCTCCGATGTGATGATCGGGGTTGGTTCGGCGGCCCTCGCCGCCGGGGCTGCGATGGTGATTGTTTCCATGGTTCGCGGAAAATCCGAATCTGAGAAGTCGAATATCGCGGTGACTCCCGTTGCAACACCCGATTGGCTTGGCTTGATTATACGAAGGGAGTTCTAGATGCTTTGCCGAATAACTCCTGGCCTCCTTGCGGTACTGGCCCTCATGGCCGTTTCCTGCACAAGCATTGTAGGGGACTACAACAAGGTGAACGGTAACACGGACTCGGGCACGGGCACGGATACCGACACCGACGCGGATACGGACGCTGATTCAGACACCGACACGGATTCGGATACCGACACCGATAGCGACACGGACACCGATACGGATACCGGTGATTTCGAGTGCACAGCGACTGGAGTGTGGCTCGATCCGGAAACCAATCTGTGCTGGGAGAGTCCACCGGCCTCGGGTACCGGGCTGTACGATTCGGTGATAGACCATTGCGCGACCCTGGGCGTGGAGTGGAGGGTGCCCACTATCAGCGAGCTCAGGTCGATAGGTGATAGTTGTGACAGGGTGAGTTGGAATCTGGGTGCAGGAGTGTGTGGCGATATTACGTCCTGCTGCCTCGTCTCCGAAGTCTGCGCCGATACGGGATGCTGGGACACTGCTTTGTGCGACGGTTGCCTGCCTCTTTTTGGAGGTCCCGGGGCATGGGGATGCTACACCAAGGTCGGGCTGCTCGGCACCTGTACCGAGGGATTCTTCTCCACCACGGAGAATTCCACCGCAACTGATTACGTATGGACCGTGAGCTTCAACAGCGGTGTGGTTATGGACAGAAACACCACCACTACCAACGACTACCAGGTGAGGTGTGTCAGGGATCTGCCCCCGTCGGGCACGGACACCGACCCTGATCCGTGCACCCCCGTTTCCGCGATCAACTGTGGTGAAACGATATCGAGCAACAACGCCGATGCCGGATCAAGTGACGGCATCGAAGTCTATAGCTGTGCTCCGTACGACATGACCGGACGCGAGATAGCCTACAGTTTCGAGAGCCCGTTACAGGCTGTGATAGATATTACTCTCGAGTCCCTCACTGCGGATCTTAGCTTGATGCTCTTGCCGGGGCAGGGTTCGACCGGGTGTGACCCGACCGCTTGCGTCGACGGGAGCTTCAACCCGTTGCTGGATGACGAGAGCCTCTCGTTCACTACTGCCCCCACTGTACCGTACACGGTGATTGTTGATAGTCATGGCGTCGTGGCAGGAAATTTCGACTTGTCTGTGAGTTGCACTCAGTGCTTTGGCGAGGGGGAGTCGGTTATAGCTTTACCAGGTTCCCCCGGCTGCTGCCCCGGCCTCACCTCCATATCATGCGATGGCCCGGACGGCGGCGGTATCTGCATCCCGTGTGTTGGAGCCGCGATTTGCACCTATTGCCCGGACACTGTCTGTGGGCTCGGAGAGAACAAATGTAACTGCCCGGCAGACTGCCCGCCCTGACAGTTTCAGGGGCCCAGCTCGCCACTTTCACTCGGGCGTCCGCCGTTCCATTGCGAAAAACTCTCGATCAGGTTTTCTCTCTCCTTTGAAAGTTGGGTCTTGTCCGCGCTCGCCGGGGCATAGAGTAAGAAGAGGATAGTGCTCGTGGTCTCTCGGATGCGACAGCGCTGCGAATCGCTGGTGGGCGAACCGAAGGGCCCTCGCTGGTCGGCCAGGCAGAGCCTTCCTTCCACATTGACGCGTCCCTTGCGGATGCCCTCGAATCCATCGCCATCGACGCCCATGCGAAGCGTGATCTCTCCCTCGATGAAAGCCAGGTCGTACAGGCCCAGGGGCATCCCGCTGGACATGGAGAACAGGTTGCCCGTGTCCACGACCGGATCGAGGCGGTAGAGTCCCTTGCCCTTGATCACTCGCCTGAGCAGCGCCTCGCTGGACGGACGCAGGCGCGTCGGATCCATGCCCACAGAGTGGTAGAGTTCGCGAGCTGGAGCCAGCTGCTCGATCTCCGAGGGCACCAGACCCTTGTAGCGCCGAGCAAATTCGTCACAGACGGAGGACAGGTGTTCACGAAAGGCGGGATGTTCCTCGTGATGGAGTCCCTCGAGGACGGCCCAGACACCGCGAACACAGCCCGTGAGCCCGGGATGCAGATGAATTTTCAGATGCACTGATCGCTGGTGTAGTCTGCGGTAACCCGAAAGGCGGTGCCGGCAGTGGTGCTCGGTACGGTGGTTATGGCTTCCATGCACTGTGTCGACGTTGAGTGGAGGATGGAGATGGTGTTTGAAGCCCCCAGATTATAGCCGGACTCGTCCGGGTAGAAGGAGGCTGTGGCCACAGTAGAGTTGCTGCAAGCGCAATGCGGACCGTCCGCGGAACCCCAGGTGCCGAAGGTGACACCATTGAGCTGGAAGGTCATGGAAGTACCGGAAGTGCAAGCGTGTCGAATCCCGATCTGGACATTCAGGGCGCTCAAAGTGGTGGTGGTCGGGAGGGTGTCTGTGAACGTCGCCACAAGAGTGGTGCCGTCCCCGTGGCGATAGTTCGCCTCGTTGCAGCAACCGGTGGCTAGCCAGCCGGTCGTTGAAGTAAACGGGACATTGAGGATCGACTGTGCCGTAACACAGGTACAATTTTCGCAACCGTCCCCGAGATCCGTGTTCGCGTCATCGCATTCCTCGAGAGCTGTGGCGTTCGTCAACCCATCGCCGCATTCGGCGACGGTGCAATCCGTGTCGCAGGTGGCCGACTCTCCCAGATCGTCGCAATCCTCATCGGAATCCTGTGTGCCGTCGCCGCAGACGCCATCGGTGTCACTGTCAGTATCCGAATCCGTGTCCGAATCCGAATCCGTGTCCGTGTCCGTGTCCGAGTCCGTGTCCGAGTCGCTGTCTGTGTCGCCGTCCGAATCGCTGTCCGAGTCGCCGTCCGAGTCACTGTCCGAGGAGCTTTCCGGATTGGGAACAATAGTGGCATCCACACAGGCGCTGGATGACAGCACGGCAAAAAGAACGAGCATCAAAAACGAAACATTCACTATTTTAACAAATTTCAAAGTGCAATTCTCCGCAGTTATAACCTCACCGGCATTGTCATTGTACCATGGGAAAAAAAGTCGTCAGTTTTTTCGCTTGTGATGGATAAAGCGGTCTATGCCCACAATATCGAGGGTCGGTTCCCCGAGCGCGGTCAGCCGCGTGTTTCTCTCCTGCAGCCATTCGAAGATCAGAGGGAGCGCCTCGGCGGTTTTTCGGTTGGTGTCGTGCAACAGAATCACGCCTCCATCCGGGTTCTCCCGCACTACCTTCTTGGTTCTCGAAAGGAGTTCGAGGGCGTTGTCCGCCTTCCAGTCGAGGGGGTCCAGGTTCCACATGACCACCGTGTATCCCTCCGCGCTCAACCGTCCCAGGCTCTCCGTGTTCGCAGCGCCGAAGGGCGGACGGAAAATCCAGGTCCTGCGCCCGGTGATCATTTTCACCAGTTGATCCACCTGAAGCACCTCGAGCCTCCACCCATCGTCGTCAAGAGCGGTGATATCCTTGTGGGTAAACGTGTGATTTCCGATGAAATGACCCCGTCGATGAACCTCCCGGAGCACCGCCTGGTTTTCCTCGCCGCCCGCCGTGCGGGAGTGAAAGCGGTGGCCGTTGACAAAAAAGGCCGCCTTGACGCCGAACCTGTCCAGCTCGTCCAGAATGATCGGAGTGGTGCGGTGATCGGGACCGTCGTCGAACGTGAAGGCTATCTTGCCGACAAGCTCGTTGCCGCGAACGATCTTTCCTCGACCAAGAAGGTGCGCCCAGTGATTTCCGTCCTCGCCCTTTATCTTGTAGCGCACGTCCTCGAGGGTGCCCCACGCGGGGGCAGACGCCGGAGCCGCAAGCGAAAGCGCTGCCGCCGACAGGATAAGGATTATCGATCCCTTCATTCTCTAGAACGGGATATCGTCGTCATCGGGACCGATGCCGGATACTCCGCCTCCCTGAGATCCGCCTCCCTGAGATCCACCTCCCTGAGCCTGACCTCCTCCACCCTTATCGTACCTGCCGCCGTCTCCTCCTCCGTCGGAGCGGCCGCCGAGGAAGACCACGCGCTGGGCGTTGATCTCGGTCATGTACTTCTTCTGTCCGGTCTTTTCGTCATCCCAGCTGCGAGTCTGGATCTTGCCTTCGATGTATACCTGACGTCCCTTCGACAGGTACTTGCCGACATTCTCGCCCTGTTTTCCCCACACGACGATGTTGTGCCATTCGGTCTTGTCCTGTCGCTCCCCGGCGTTGTTGACATACGACTCGCCGGTCGCCAGGGAAAACTTGCACAGTGCCGTCCCGCTCTGGGTGTAACCGACCTCCGGGTCCTTTCCGAGGTTCCCCACCAGTATTACTTTGTTGACGCCGTCCGCCATGATCTTCCTCTCCCGCTCCACTAAGTCGGAGCACGCTGTACGTATGATTAACTCTATCGAATATATTGTGCGTTCGAAACGAGTCAACCGCTATCGGGCATTTTGACCCCATCTAAGTGGGCTCTCACTCGAACAGTCCGCGGGCAAACGCGAGGGTGCTCGCATCAAGGCGCGAGACAACGTCCTTGTCGCCAAACCATGCGGCCGCAGCCTCCCGTACCAGTCCGCCCGGATCCTCCCCGAATGATCTCAACTCCCTGTCGATCTCGTCCGCGACGTCTTGCCGCGCACCGCCGGCGGCGAGGTCGTCTACCACCTTGGGAAGGATCTTTGTGCACAGTCTCACCTTGTGATCCACCGGCACGAGATCCGACACGAGGAGCGACTCATCGGGGATGGGCGGATACACGTCACCGAGCACCTGCGGTCCCAGACAGAACCGTATGAACTCGTTTCCGATCTGTGTTGCCTCGGCATCGGCGCGCGCGATGATCTCGTCCAGTTCGTCGTCACTTATCTGCGCGAGCTTCTCTTGGGTCGCCTCGTCGAGCGTTCCGCCGAGTTGCCGTACGGAAGGAACCTCCACGTAAATCTTGGTCTTGGGCTCTGTTCCCGACGGGCGGACGATCAGGCGGATCGTCCTGCCGTCGCCGCTATCGAGCTCGAACATTAGAACGTCCCGACTCGCACTGTCCGTGGTGCTGCGCATGGGCCCGCCCACCACGTGGTTGTCCACGAACCGTGTTACCCGGCGCCCGGCAATCTCTACAGGAGGATTGGATCGAAGCACGTCCTGGATCTTCTTGATGCGCTCCAGGCCGACTATTCCCTCCATGACGAGGGAACGCAGGACGTTCCTGTGATATCCGTAGACCCTGTAGATGTCCCGCAGCATCTGCAAGAAGGAGCTTCCGTCATCGACCAGGGTGCTCGCGAGCCCGGCCAGGTGCACGGCCGCGCCGCACGCATCCTTGTCGCGAATATGGTGCGTCAGGAGATAACCGTGACTCTCCTCCGTCGTGAACACGAAGTCGTCGATGGTCCCCTCGATACTATCCCGGTCTTTCAGGTCATCGTCCGTGGGAAAACGCCCGGATCGCTCCAGGTGTCCCATGACGTCGCCCATGTACTTGAAGCCCACCATCAAATCTCCGATCACCTGGCAACCGTACCGCCGCGCGATCTCCCGCTGCAGGCTCGATGTCACCACCGTGTTGATGAATATGGGGCTCGAGGGCAAGGTGTTCGCGTGTTTCATTGAAGTGATTATCGATTCGATCAGGAGAACGCCTATCTCGTTTCCGTTGACAAACCTGTAACCTTCGCCTTCTGGAACAATCATGCCCAGCCGGTCCGCGTCCGGATCGGTGGAGAAACCCACGTGGCAATCGTTCTCGCGCGCAACTTTTTCGAGCACGTCCATCGAGTCGGGCACCTCCGGGTTGGCGATCCGATAACGGACCGACGCGAAAGAGCCGTCATAGACCGATTGCTCGGGCACCGTGACCACTCTGTATCCAAGCCCGTTCAGGGTCTCGTAAACCGTTGTCATTCCTGTTCCGCAAAGCGGCGTGAACGCAACACGGGCACCGCGGGAAACTGTGAAGGACAAGTCCAGATTCAGCTGGATGTAGCGTCGGTGCTGCTCGGGAGGCACCGTGAGGATGAGCCCCGCCTTGCGAGCCCTGTCGTAGGCCATCGTTTTTACGTGCTTCACCTCCTTGACCATGTTGAGCAGAGCCTCGTCGTCGGGCGGTATCTCCTGGCCGCCCTGGCGATTGTAAAATTTGCCGCCGTTGTCGTCCGGGTGATTGTGGGACGCGGAAATGTTCAACCCGCCGGCCGCACCGAGCTCTCTTATGAGGAACGAGAGCTCCGGGGTTGAAATGTAGCGATCGGTGCATTTGGGTCCGTCGGGCCCGTCTTGCAGAGATCCCACAACGTACGCGGTGATACCGTTGGCAGCGTAGGTCATGGCCGAAATCCGCGCCATGTCCAGAGAAGTGAGACCGTCCAGCAACCCGTCGACGCCGGCATAGGCCCCGCGAAGATCGAAGAACTGCCGCACATCGTGTGCCACCACCACGCATATGTCTCCGGTGATGCCGACCACATCGCGAAGGTATTCGCAGTGTCCCTGTACCGAGAGGCTGATTGTGTACGGGTTGATCCGGTTGGGCCCCGCGCCCACCGGGCCGCGTCGTCCTCCGGTTCCAAATGGGATCATGCGCCAGAAGCTGTCGAGCAGCATCTCCCATCTCTCATTATCGATGAGGTGATCGATGTAGGGACGATACTCCACCAGTCGCTCGTCCTGCAGCCACTCCTTCAGGTTTGCGAGTGCGTGCTCCACGATTTGGGGCTTCGCGTTCAAGTCCAAAAAAGCGTTTTTCGCCAGCTTCAGTTTTTCTTTCATGAGTCTTCCGTATCTCCGTTGAAAGTTGCGATCCCTGTATACGCGGGGTCGTGGTGACTATCAACCAACTTGACATGACCCAAATTAGGACTAAATTTAGGTCCTAAGGAGATGATCATGAAACTCAGCGAAGCAGTCAAGCCTATAAGCTACTTGAAAGCCCACGCATCCGAACTCGTTCGCGAGGTCTGCGAACATGGAAAGACCCTGGTTATTACACAGAACGGCGAGGCCCGGGTCGTGATGCAGGATCTCCACATCTACGAGCAGACCATGGAAAGTCTGGCTCTTCTCAAGATGCTGGCGGTAAGCGCAAGCAATAAAAAAGAAGGCAACTACAAGACTGCCAGGCAGGCCTTCGCGAAACTCGATCGAAGAATCAGAGAAGCTGATTGACGCATCAAGTCTACATCCTTCAAGAGGCGCAAGACGATCTCTTCGATATTTACCGCTATGTTGCAAGACACGATTCCGTTTCTAGCGCCGAGTACCTGCTCGGGAAGTTGGAAGCCACGTGCCTGAGCCTGGATGAGCTGCCGCAAAGAGGGCATGTCCCTCCAGAGCTTGAGCGCGTGGGTGTTTCAATTTACCTCGAGCTTCATTTCAAGCCGTATCGTGTCATTTATGAAATCGACGGGAAAAAGGTGTTCATACACTGCGTTCTTGACGGCAGACGCGATATGCAGAGTTTGCTGGAACGCAGGTTGATTCGCTGAAATGCGAGGATATTCGGCGCTGTATCG
>JAUVDV010000144.1 GCA_030595125.1 Deltaproteobacteria bacterium | reverse complement strand
GAACGCGACAAACGTCGCTCCGCCGTCCTGCGCCAGCTTCTTGGTGATCGCTGCCGTCAATGTTGTCTTGCCGTGATCGATGTGACCAATCGTTCCGATGTTGACGTGCGGCTTGTTCCTGATAAATTTTTCCTTGGCCATGACTAAGCTCCTTGTGTCCTCTGGCGGCCTGCTCTTCGTGAGCCCACGACCGGACTCGAACCGGTGACCTCCTCCTTACCAAGGAGGTGCTCTACCTGCTGAGCTACGTGGGCGTCCCTTTTTCTCGTACTCGCAGTCTCTTTCTTTCCGTTTCTACCGCGTTGCGCAAAGCGGGAAACGGGAATCGAACCCGCGACCCTCAGCTTGGAAGGCTGATGCTCTACCAATTGAGCTATTCCCGCACATTCCATCAAGCAAGTACTCCTACGGTCACCCGTTCGCCCTCAACGGGGAACCATCATTTTCAGTGGCGGGAGGAGGATTCGAACCTTCGTAGGGCGTAGCCCGGCAGATTTACAGTCTGCTCCCTTTGGCCACTCGGGAATCCCGCCAAAAAAATTGTCAAACACGACGACTGAGCTGGCGATGGGACTTGAACCCGCAACCGCCTGATTACAAATCAGGTGCTCTGCCAGTTGAGCTACGCCAGCAATAAGTGCCTGCGCATACGACCGTCGATTTTCAAACCGTACCTTTCGGGCCATATTCCCCGAAAAGTCACCCGTTTTCGGGCAGGCGCACGTCACCGGACGCACCTCTGCGCAAAACGAGCGGTATGTATAGAAGCGACCTATACAGTTGTCAAGCAGTTATTGTTCCAGAATTCACCAAAAGGACAGCCAGGGTAATATTTAACATTTTCAATCAGTTACGATAACGGCAACGCCTCATGTCACCACAACAATCCGGTGACGGCGTTTTTTACCGATCCGCAATATCATTTCTCCCCCCTCGACATCGTCTGAGCCGACCGTGTCCGCATGACTCTTTAATTGCCTATTCCCTACCCAACCACCGCCGCCCTTGAACGCTTTCGTCGCCTCGCCCCTCGACTTGCAAAGCCCGATTTCCACAAAGAGATCAACCGCGCGAATCCCATCTTTCAGACGCTCCCGCGCGATATCCGTGGACGGCATACTCTCCCGATCGCCGCCGCCCTTGAATGCAGCCCTCGCACCCTCCCGGGCGCTCACCGCCGCCGCCTCCCCATGACAAATCGAGGTTGCCTCGAAGGCCAGCACTTCCTTGGCCTCGCGAATATCGGCGCCTCCGAGCCCCGACAATCGCTTCACTTCATCAAGAGGGAGGAATGTAAACAATTTCAAAAAGCGTTCCACATCACGATCATCCACATTTATCCAGTATTGATAATATTCGTAGGGACTGGTTGTCCCCGGGTCGAGCCACACCGCCCCCGCGGCGGTCTTCCCCATCTTGCCGCCCGACGCCGTGGTCAGCAACGGGAATGTGAGCCCGAACGCCTCCGCACTTTCAACCCGACGGATCAGGTCGGTCCCGGCGACGATGTTGCCCCATTGATCGTCTCCGCCCATTTGAAGGCGGCACCCGTGCTCCCGAAAAAGCACCAGAAAATCATACGCCTGACACAACTGGTAATTGAACTCCAGGAAGCTCAGGCCCTTCTCCAGCCTGATCTTGTACGCCTCGAAGGAGAGCATTTTGTTCACCGAGAAGTGCCTGCCGATCTCCCTCAGGAAATCCACATAGTTGAGCGACTTCAGCCAGTCGGCGTTATCGACAGCGACGGCCTTTCTTCCTTTAAAGTCCAGAAATCGCCCCAGCTGCGCCTTGATGCCGTCGAAGTTGTCACGAAGGATCTCACTGGTCAGCAGTTTTCTCTGTTCGGTTTTTCCGGACGGATCGCCGATCAGCCCGGTTCCTCCACCCACCACGACGATTGGCATGTGCCCCGCCCGCTGCAGATGCATCAGGCCCATGATGGGGACAAGCGTTCCCACGTGAACACTCGGCGCCGTGGGATCAAAACCAACGTACGCGGTGACGGGGCCCTCCTCGAACATGGCGCGCACCGCCTCGTCGTTCGTGCACTGTTTGAGGAAACCGCGCTCTTTTAGAATGTCGTAAACATTTTGAGTCACCGCGGCAGTGTAGCCAAAGAGGACATCGAAATCAAAATGTAACGATTCCCGCCTTGCCCGGTGACTTACGTTCCCGTATATATCGCTCCCCTGAGAACCGGCTGGAAACAATCCATGCCGCCGGAGGTCTCGATGACCAGACCCATCACCGAACCGCTCCCCAAGGCGTACAATCCCACCGCCATCGAGCGGCCGATATACAAATTCTGGGAGGAAGGCGCGTTCTTCGCCGCGAAGGACAAGTCGGACAAGCCCCCGTACTGCATCATCCTGCCGCCGCCCAACATCACCGGCGCGCTCCACATGGGGCACGCGCTAACGGCCACCATTCAGGACCTGCTCGTTCGCTGGCGGAGAATGCAGGGCTACAACGCCCTGTGGCTCCCGGGCTCGGACCACGCGGGGATCGCCACCCAGATGGTGGTGGAGCGTCAGCTCCGCAACGAGGGAACCGATCGCCACGAGCTGGGGCGCGACAAGTTCATCGAACGCATCTGGCAGTGGAAAGAAAAATTCGGCAGCAGGATAACCGAGCAACACAAGCGCCTCGGGGCCTCGCTCGACTGGCCGAGGGAACGATTCACCATGGACGAGGGCGCCAGCCGGGCGGTGCTCGAAGCTTTTGTCAGTCTTCATGAGTCAGGCGTGATTGTCAGGGACAATAGACTGATCAACTGGTGCGTCTCCTGCCGAACGGCCCTGTCCGACGTGGAGGTCGACAGGGACAAGCCCGAGATGTCCGAAATGTGGTCCTTTGCGTATCCCATCGTCGACGGCGGCGAAATTGTTGTCGCCACCACCAGGCCCGAGACGATGCTCGGCGACACTGCGGTGGTCGTTCACCCGGACGACGAACGATACAAGGATCTGGTCGGCAAGCTGATCAAGCACCCGTTCCAGGATCGCACCTTGCCCATAGTCGCCGACGACATCCTCGCCGACCCCGAACTGGGCACAGGCGCTGTCAAGGTCACGCCGGCGCACGACCCCAACGACTTTGAATGCGGAAAGAGAAACAACCTCGATCTTATCGATATTCTCACGAACGAAGGCATCGTCAACGAGAACGGGGCGCCCTTCGCCGGACTGGATCGCTTCGAGGCCCGCGCCAGGGTAAAGGAAGCGCTCGCGGCGAAAGGCCTCGACAGGGGACACAAGGATCACGAGTACGCGCCGGGACGCTGCCTGCGTTGCCGCTCCGTCGTGGAGCCCAAGCTCTCGGAGCAATGGTTCCTGGACACAACCGAGATGGCGCAAGAAGCCATGAACGCGGTGAAGGACAAGCGAACCACCTTCGTTCCCCGGCACCAGGAACACCGATATTTCGACTGGCTCGACAAGAAGATCCCGTGGTGCATCTCGCGCCAGCTCTGGTGGGGTCACCGTATCCCCGCGTGGTATTGCGACGACTGCGACGGGATCACGGTCGCACGTGAGACACCGACCACCTGTTCGAAATGCGGCTCGTCGAAACTGCGGCAGGACAATGACGTTCTCGACACCTGGTTCTCCTCGGGCTTGTGGCCCTTCTCCGCCCTGGGCTGGCCCGACAAGACCGACGCTCTTGCAACATTCTACCCCACCTCGGTACTCGAAACCGGATACGACATCATCACTTTTTGGGTATCGCGAATGATGATGCAGGGGCTCAACCTGATGAACGACATCCCGTTCTCCAGGGTTCTGTTGCACCCGATGGTGCGCGACCAGGACGGGAACAAGATGTCAAAGTCGCGAGGCAACGTCATCGACCCACTCGACGTCATCGAGGGCATCACACTCGACGCGCTCATCGAAAAGACCCACGGGCTCACGCTCCCCCCTGATGAGATCAAACGCGCCGAAAAATACCAGCGACTCAACTATCCAAATGGCTTCGCCGAATGCGGAACGGACGCGTTGCGCTTCACCCTCGCGGCGTACACCGGCCAGGATCAGGACATCCGTTTCTCCGTTGAGCGCGTGGAGGGATACCGCAAATTCTGCAACAAGATCTGGCAGGCGGTGATGGGTTTCTCCTTGCCCAACCTGCAGGGTCTCGCGGTAGAGGACGGAGTTCCGGAACCGTCCACCCTGGCAGATCGCTGGATTCTCCACCGGCTTCGCGAAGTCATCGAAGGATTCAACAAGGGCCTGGAGGACTTCCGTGTGGGGGACGCCACGCAGGTGCTCTACCACTTCTTCTGGGACGAGCTGTGCAGCTGGTACATCGAGCTGCTGAAACCCGTCTTCTCGGGCGACGACGAAAACGCCGCGGACGCGGGCCGAAAGGTCCTGCGCCACGCGCTCGATGTTTCCCTTCGACTGCTGCACCCGCTGATGCCGTTCGTTACCGAGGCCTTGTGGCAAGAGCTTCCGAAACCCGAGGGTTCTGTTGAGAGCATCATGATCGCCGGGTTCCCTACCGTTGCGGACGGCAGGGACGACCCCGCCGCCAGGGCGAGCGCCGAACGTCTCATGGAGGTAATCTCCACGGTGCGAACAGTGCGCGCAGAGTACAACGTCAACCCCTCGGCTGCGATCCCGCTGATAATCAAGACCGACGATGGCGACCTGGGGAGTCTCCTGCTGGACAACGAGCACCTCATCAACGCCCTCTCGCACATAGACGGGTTGAAGATCGAGCCCGCCGGCGGCGAGCGCCCGGGAGGCTGCGCAACAGCCGTGCTCGAAGATGCCGAGATTCTGATCCCGCTGAAGGGCGTAGTGGATCTGGATGCGGAGGATTCGCGCCTTGAAAAAGAGCGGTCAAAAGCTGTGAAAGATATCGAATACGCTCAGAGAAAACTCTCCAACGAAAAGTTCGTCTCCAAGGCGCCGCCTGAAGTCGTCGACAAGGAACGCAGCAGGATGGAAGATTCTCGCGCACGTCTGGAAAAAATAAACGAAGCGATAGTCCGGCTCGAAGAGGTTAAAAAGGCATGAAGATCTTTTTCCCATCTTGTTTGCCTGGGGGGATGATTTTCATCGCGCTGTTCGCGCTCTCTTGCGGCGGCGCGACCGGTGGCTCCGCGTTATCCGCCGAGCAACTGCTAGCGCAGGGACGGTTCGAGGAGGCGAAACTGGCGGCCGTTTCCCGAGGCAGCGAGCCGATGGATCGCGCCGTGGCGTCCCTCAGTACCCTTGCGCAGGATCCGTCGACAACCTCGGCCGAAGCAGCCGTGGCAATTCTTATGGATGATTCCAGCAGCGTCGGCACGGCGGTCGCCGCCACCGAGATGCTCGCTCTCGTGTTCACCCTTCCCTCCGTTCCGCAAGACCTCTCGTTGACCAGCGCAGAGGTGGCCCTCGGCGCGGTGGGACACGGCTCGTTCGCCCGATCCAAGGACTCTCTGGTTCACGGCAGCGAAGCGAGCACAACCCTGGCCATAGGCGCCCTCGAGCGCCTGTACCTGTGGACCAGGACACCTGATGTCACCATCGATCCCGGCCGTCTCCTCGACGTCTGGAACGGCTCCTACACCTTGCTCGGCGGCTCTCTCAAAGCCACAGACGATCTGAACGCGTGGAGGCTCTTCACGAGCATCGGAAGCCTTGCCGTTGTGATGGACAGAGTTGCCCCGTTATCAGATCTCACCAAGGTCCTGCTCGGATCCGCCGTGAGTGTGGTGGAGCAGAATCCTGACATCGCGGTGCCCGCCAGATGTGATCTCTCCTCCCCCTTCGACGACCTCCGCCGCGCGGCCGCGCGAGATCGCAAGCTGCTGGGCCGACTGGAAAGAACCGTGGCCGTCGCCACCGGGTGCACCCTCGGGCAGTACGCTCCGAAAAAAGAGGAGTGAGTCGTGGATGAGCCGCGCCTGGCGTTGATCGAGCCATGGTTCGGCGAGAGCCACGCCGCGTTTCTGAACGGGTTAACCGAAAACCTGAATTTGCCCTGTGATCTGATCACCCTGCGCGCGACCAAATGGAAATGGCGCATGCGCATGAGCGCATGGATCCTGGCCTCGAAGATCGCGAAGCTCGATCCGTGGCCCGACGTGATGCTCGTCTCCGACTATGTAAACCTGCCTTCGCTCATCGGTTTCTGCCCCCGGATCGCCTCAACTCAAACAGTGGTCTACTTTCACGAAAACCAGCTGACCTATCCCATGCGAAAGGGAACCCGCCGGGATTTCGAGTTCTGCGCAATCAACGTTCTCACCTGCCTCGCAGCCACCCGTTGCATCTTTTGCTCGCGCCAACAAATGGAGGCCTTCATCAATGGGATCCCCGCGTTCCTGCGGCACGACGAGACCATCGACTCCGCGCAGATCGTTGCGGCCATCCAGGGCAAATCCACGGTCATCCCGGTGGGTGTGAACATGGAAATATTCGATGACGCACGAGGCGTGAGCCCGGATCGGTCCGGTGAACCCCTGCGGGTGATCTGGCCTCACCGTTTCGAACACGACAAGAACCCGGATGACTTTTTCTCCGTGCTGTTCGAGCTCGCGCAGGAGAATCTGCCTTTCGAGGTCTCCGCTATCGGACGCTCGTACCGCGACACTCCGCCGATCATGGACGAGGCGAGGGAGCGCCTTGGCGATCGCATCGTGGAATGGGGATTTCTGGAGGGGTCGGCGTACGCAAAAGCGCTGGCGGAATCGGACGTGGTGGTGTCCACCGCCTGGCAGGAAACTCTGGGGCTGGCGACTATCGAGGCCATCCGCGCCGGATGCGATCCGCTCCTTCCGAACCGCCTCTCGTACCCGGAATTGCTCGGCAAAGATCTTTGCGAAAAGCATCTCTATCAAAACAACGGCGAACTGCGCCGACGGTTGCGCTGGATGATGCGCAATCCCGATCGCGTCCGCGCCACTTCGAATCACCACACCGAAATGGACCGGTTCTCGTGGAAAGTGGTAGCGCCCATGTTTGAGGAAATGGTGCGAGAGCTGGCCGCGCCAATCTAACGCCTCGACAAGAATTTGCCTGCGATGTACTTTGTTCTCAACGTTTACATGGAGGACAAGATGAACCACCTGAAATCAACTGGTTTCAAGCGCGGGGCGGTTATCGCCGTTTTGACCACATTGCTTGTGGGGCTGGTCATGCTGGCTGTTTTTGTCGGGTGTGACGAGGCTGTTGAAGAGCCCCTGCCCGATGAGCCGTCCGCTCTGGTGGAACCTGACCGGGACCTGTCCGCGCCGGGAATGCCGGAAGTGGATTCCAGGCCAAAAAGCGATGCGATGCCTCCGGCTTTAAGAGCGGCGTTCATCAAAGCCAGACAAGAAGAGGCCGGGCCGGAGTTCGCGATCTCCACCAGTGGAAAAATTCCTGTCGCCACCAACGGCAGGCATCATCTCCGTGCGGAGCTTGAGCGCGATTCGGTTCGGATTTTGCCCATGAAAAAGAACGCCGAGTGGTCGGTGGAGATGAGGCTTGCCTCCGTTGAGCGAGGTGAGGAGTCTGATGTTGTTCAACGAGCGACGCGAAGTGTTGAACGCAATCGCGTGGACTACCAGCGAGGCAACATCACCGAGTGGTATCTGAACGGCCCGGTCGGTTTCGAGCAGGGATTTACTATTCAGGAGAAGCCTCTGGATTCCGCTGATGGAGAGTTGAGACTGCGAGTTTCGGTAAGCAGCGAACTTGAGATTTCTCTTGTTGGAGAAGGTGGTCTGGCTCTTAAAAACGAGAGCGGTGGCGTTGTGCTTCGTGCGATTGAACTGATTGTTCTGGATGATAATGGAACTGCGTTGAACTCCCGGTTTGAGATTGTAGATGAGGGTTTCGCTATCGTCATTGACGATGCGGACGCTGTGTACCCGATTGAGGTGGACCCGGTTTGGAGTGAGCAGGCAAAGTTGTTGGCGAGCGATGGGGCCGCGGGCGACGGATTTGGCTATTCCGTATCGCTGAGCGGGGACACTGCCCTGGTGGGGGCATATTATGATGACGATAACGGAATCAATTCCGGTTCGGCGTACGTTTTTGTTCGATCGGGCACAACATGGACTGAGCAGCAGAAGTTGTTGCCGAGCGATGGGGCCGCGTACGACTTATTTGGCAGGTCCGTATCGCTGAGCGGAGACACGGCCCTGGTGGGGGCACAGTATGATGACGATAACGGAATCAATTCCGGTTCGGCGTACGTTTTTGTTCGGTCGGGTACGACATGGACTGAGCAGCAGAAGTTGTTGACGAGCGATGGGGATGCGGATGACTTCTTTGGCAGGTCCGTATCGCTGAGCGGGGACACGGCCCTGGTGGGGGCATATGGGGATGAC
>JAUVDV010000023.1 GCA_030595125.1 Deltaproteobacteria bacterium | reverse complement strand
CGCGATTTCAGCGGGTTGCTGGTCCCAGCAAGAGGTTATTTCAAACGTAGATAACGATGCCGGTGCAAACACGGACACCGATACCGATGCGGATACCGATACTGACAGCGACTCGGACAGCGATCCGCATGACTGCGCGGGCGGCAGGTACGATCAATCAACCGGACTGTGCTGGCAGCATCCCACGGTGGGTGGGCTCTACGAGTGGCAGGTGGCCATAGATTACTGCAACGACCTCGATCTCGCCGGGCACGGCGACTGGTACCTGCCGAGCCGGAACGACTTCATCGACCTTCTGGGCAATTGCGACAGTGACGTGATGAGCGGAGACAATGGATACTGCAATTCTTGCGATGAGAGTACGACATGTAGCACGCTATTCGGCTCGGATATTGATACATATTGGTCGTCGTCGCTGTACGATCCCATCAACGCGTGGCACGCCCACTTCTACAACGGCTACGTGAGCATCGACGAAATCGACTGCGATGACTATGTTGTCCATTGTGTACGCGCGGGACTGTAGAAAAAATGTGGCACCTCAGAAAAGGTCTGACACCTTTCGAAGAGTCACAGGTACAAGTCGGGCATCAGCTCGCAGCACCCGACGTCGGATCCATCGCCGCAGTCGAATGAAGCGACCGAGATATCGCATTCCTCGATGACCTCTTCGTCCACACGGCAGGAGCAGTCGTAGACCCCGGCGTCCTCGGTGCAATCGATTTTGTACTGGACGTTATTGTCGCACATCATCCACTGTTTCCAGCAGCCCGGGTCGTCATCTGCGCTACTGACGAGAAATTCGCAGTGAACACCCGGATCGTCACCATCGCGGGTCTCTTCGTCGCAGGCACAGACTGACAAGAGCGCCGAGAGCACGGTCAGGATAGCCGTACCGCTCTTGGAGACCGCGCTACGAAGAACGAGTTGCTTCATCTTGGATTTCCCATTTATCTTTCTCTTCATCCCCAAAACCTTGACCCCACATATGAAATCAGTTTTCGCATAAAATATAACCAAATGTAAAATCCGGTTGCATCTAGTTACTACCTAAAACCAGGGAGACATTTTCCCGGCGCATACTATACTGTACATATGTATGGTTTCACCTCGTACGCCCCGCTGTGGTGCAAGAGCAATTTTTCGTTCCTCGAAGGCGCGAGCCATCCCGACGAACTGGTCGACGAGGCGCATCGCCTGGGCCACAAATCCATGGCGCTGACCGATAGAGACGGCGTCTACGGCATTGTCCGGGCGCACCTGAAGGCCCGGGAGCTGGGGATCAAACTGATAACAGGATCCGAGATCACCGTGAACGACGGAACCACCATCGTCCTGCTCGCCTCCAACAAGGAGGGATACGCCAACCTCTGTCGCCTCATCTCCAGAGGGAGGCTCAACTCTCCAAAGGGGCGCTCCCGGGTCTCCTGGCGAGAAGTCTGCCTTCACGCAAAGGGGCTTCTGGCTCTTTGGGGCGGCGCCCGGAGCCTGCTCGCAATGGACGGACCCGACCCGGACGACATCTCCCACGATCTCATCTCCGCCTTCGAAGATCGCCTCTACGCCATGGTCGCTCGCCATAGACGCGCCGAGGAAACCCGCGAGGAACCGAGGGTTATCAAACGCGCCGAACGCCACCGCATCCCGCTGGCCGCCGCCGCCGAGATCCTTTATCACAGCCCGTCGCGCCGCCCACTGCAGGATGTGCTCACCTGCATCCGGCACCGGGTCACCCTGGCCAACGCCGGGCGCCTGACCATGCCAAACGCCGAGCACCACCTGAGGTCATCGCGCTCCTTCGCATCCCTGTTCGCCGACATCCCGACCGCCGTGGCGCGCACCCTCGAAATCTCGAAACGCTGCGACTTCTCCCTTGATCAAATTCAATACCGCTACCCTTCCGAGATCGGGCCGGACGGAACCTCCTCCTTCGAGCGACTTCGCACGCTCACTTTTGCGGGCGCTTCAAAACGATACAGGAGCGATATCCCCATCAACGTGCGCGCCCAGATCGAGCGCGAGCTGGCCCTCATCGACGAGCTCGACTACCCCGGCTATTTCCTCACCATGCACGAGATCGTCTCGTTCTGCCGCAAGCGGGGGATCCTGTGTCAGGGCAGGGGATCCGCGGCCAACTCTGTGGTGTGTTTCTGCCTCGGGATAACCGCCGTGGATCCCGTCAGGATGAACCTCCTGTTCGAGCGCTTCATCTCCCGTGAGCGCGCGGAACCCCCGGACATCGATCTGGACATCGAACACGAGCGCAGAGAAGAAGTGATCCAGCACGTCTACCAGAAGTACGGACGCGATCACGCCGCGATGGTTGCCGTGGTTATCCGCTATCGCCCAAAGTCGGCGGTGCGCGACGTGGGCAAAGTGCTGGGTATCCCGGAAACTTCCCTGGACCGGCTGTCCCGGCTGCTCTCACGTTTCGGCCACGTTCCAGGGGAGAAGATGGAGCAGGCCGGGCTGCACCCGAGTGTCCCCGCCCACGCGCTGTTGCTCGATCTCGCCGGCGAGATCCTCGACTTCCCGCGTCACCTGTCGATCCACCCGGGGGGGTTCCTGCTGGGTCGCGCGCCGGTGCACGATCTCGTCCCCATAGAAAACGCCACCATGCCCGACCGCACGGTCATCCAGTGGGACAAGGACGACGTGGAAGCCCTCGGTCTGTTCAAGGTCGACTTGCTCGGATTGGGAGCCCTCACCCACCTCAAGATATGCTTCGACCTGATTGCGCAACATCGGGGTTTCCGCCCGAGCATGGCCACCATCCCCGCCGACGATCCGGACACCTTCGACATGATCTGCAAGGGGGAGACCGTTGGCGTGTTCCAGATAGAGAGCCGCGCCCAGATGGCCATGCTCCCACGGCTGCGGCCCCGACATTTCTACGACCTGGTGGTGGAGGTGAGCATCGTGCGCCCCGGGCCGATCACCGGCGGGATGGTCCACCCGTACCTCCGGCGCCGCAAGGGCCTGGAGCCGGTCACCTATCCCCACCCGTCCCTGGAGCCGGTGCTCGAAAAAACCCTGGGCATACCCCTCTTCCAGGAGCAGGTGATGAAGCTCGCCATGGTTGCGGCCGACTACACCCCCGGCGAGGCGGACCAGTTACGACGCGACATGGGGGCCTGGCGAAGCTCCGGGAGAATAGAGAACCACCGGGAGCGGCTCGTCTCGCGCATGACGGCAAAGGGAATAGAGCCCGAGTTCGCGATTCGGGTCTTCGAGCAGATACGTGGTTTTGGCGAGTACGGTTTTCCCGAGAGCCACGCTGCCAGCTTCGCGCTCATCAGCTACGCCACCGCCTATCTTCGATGTCACTATCCGGCGGAGTTCACGTGCGGGCTTCTCAACGCTCAGCCCATGGGGTTCTACATGCCGTCCACCATAGTTGAGGACGCGAAGCGAATGGGGGTGGAGGTACGGCCCGTCGACGTGACCTGCAGCGAGTGGAACTGCACACTGGAGCCTTCTGAAATAGAACCTATACGACCGATTAGACCTATTCCCCTACGAATGGGACTTCGGTACGTAAAGGGCCTGTCCCGTGACGCGGTCGAGAAGATCCTGCTCGCAAGTCGTGAACGACCATTCGAATCCCTGGCCGACTTCGCGCGGCGCACCGGGCTGAACTCCGACGCCATGTCCCGCCTCTCGGAGGCCGGCGCCTTTCGCGCCTTCGACATCTCGCGCCGAGCGGCCCTGTGGGAATCCAGAGGCCTCGCGCGAGAACGAAACGACACCCTTCAAATGAAACGCAACGTCCCCGTTCCCTCGTTCGAGGCGCTGGGGCCGTTCGACACAATAGCCTGGGATTATCGCGCAGCGCACCACAGCACCGCCGGGCATCCCCTCGCGCCCCTTCGAGATCAATTGAACAGCATGAACCTGCCCGACGCTCGACGGCTCTCATACATGAAACACAAGGCAACTGTACGCTACGCGGGGATGGTGATCTGCCGCCAGCGCCCTTCCACCGCCAGCGGCGTGGTCTTCATGACCCTCGAAGACGAAACCGGGTTCGTCAACCTGGTGTGCTGGAAGGACGTGTTCGCCCGCCACGAGGTGATGGCCAAAACATCCCCCTTCCTGGGGGTCACCGGCGAGCTGCAGATCCAGGATGGAGTCACGCACCTGATAGTAAAAAACATGTGGCGCCCCCAGCTCGAGCTTCACCCGGAGTCGACTGGAAGCAGGGATTTCAGATAATTTAGTGTAGTTTTTTATATATAGCTGTATTTTCACATGGAATCATCATTATCGGGTGCATTTCAAACTAAGCTCTTTGGGAGGACGCAAAGTGACCATGAAACGAATTTGCAGGTTAATTTTTGCATTGATGACGATAGTCATGTTGTCGAGTTGCAAAACAGCATCGCCCGAACTCGGAGACAAGGACAGCGGCACCGACTCCGACTCCGATTCCGACACCGATAGCGAGTCGGATCCGTCGGAATGCGGAAACAACGTAACCGAGGGCGACGAGGTCTGCGACGATGGGAACCTGATCTCCGGGGACGGCTGCAACTCCACTTGCACATTGAATGACGACTGGGATTACGTCGCGAACACCGTGTACGATGGTGACCAGCGCGAACCGAGCCTGACCTGCAGCACAGATCGTGTGTTCCTCGCGTTCTCGGACTGGAGCGGAACCGAGGAGAACGGAGCCGGCGTGCGCATGCGTGTTTTCGGCGCGGATGGAATGCCGGTCAACGCGTTCGGCGGCGACGATGAGGAATTCGCCGTCAACACGACCACGCAAGGCAACCAGTCCCGTCCCCGGGTCGCGCTTCGGCCTGACGAAACCATTATCGTAGTGTGGACCGACGACGGGCAGGACACCGTCAACTCCCTCGATGTTCGAGGTCGCCTGCTGGATCCGTCACAATCAGATCAGGAGGACGATTTCTGCCTCAGCTCGATTCAGGAAGATGACCAGCAGAACCCCGCAGTCGCAGTCGATGACAGCGGAGGATTTCTCGCAGTCTGGGTCGACAACAACGCCGGTGGCGCTGATGTTGACGGCTACGGGATCAAGGGCAGGCTGTTCGACGCAGACGCGACACCACGCGTAAACTCGCAGACCGCTGACGACAACGCCTTTCAGATCAACATGCACACCACCTCCAATCAATTCCAGCCGGACGTCGCCTGGCTCGGAGATCGATACCTGGTGGTCTGGGCCGACGCATCGGGTGACCTGGACACTGACGGGTACGGAGTGGTCGGTGTTCTGCTCGATGAGGACGGCGGCGTCATCGGTCCGGGAGACGATTTCCTGATAAACACAACCATCACGGGAATGCAGGCCACACCGCGGATAGCCGTTCAGCCCGGACTGGGTGCGGTCGTGGTCTGGACCGACAACAGCCTGACCGAGGATGTCTATTACTATGGAATAAGAGGGCGATTGCTGGACGAAGAGGGCGCCGGAAGAGAAAACGCCATCACGTCCTCCGACGAGGACTTCCAGATCAACACCACAATGTCAGAGGGTCAGCAGCTTCCCGTTCCGACCGATATGCCGGACGGGCGGTTCGCCGTGAGCTGGCAGGACTGGAGCGCTTCTGACGGATCCGGTTCAGGAATCATGGGCCGCGTGTTCTCGGCCGACGCCGATCCGCTCACTACCGACCTCACATCAGAGGGTGATGATTTCCAGATCAATACGACATTCATGGATGCCCAGATCACTCCCGAGATCTGCAGCGTGGAGGAGTGGTTCTTTTCGGCCTGGGAGGACAACAGCGGCTCCTCTCCGGATGACTCGGGCTCATCGGTACGTTATCGACTGCTTCCGGGACCATAGGGTCCGGATTGCGCGAGGAGGAGTTCTAATGAGATGGATCCTGATTGTTTCGGCGCTGGGGCTCTGGGCCTGTGAGAGCGGAGGAACGGCGCCAATATCATCCCTGGACGGCGGAAACGATACCGACAGCGACTCGGACACGGATGGGGATACGGATGGGGATACGGACACAAGCACAGAGGACTGTCCCGAGGGCTGGTGTGGAGATGTCTGTTGCGAGGATGACGAGATCTGTCACGAGGGTGAATGCATCCCCGATCAGGGCGATTGCGTGGACAACCAGGAATGCCAGGAAGACAGTTACTGCGACGAAGGAACCTGTGTTCCCTGGGGCGAAGGCGAGTTCGACACGGATTGCACCCAGATGTCTATCGCAGGCCTGTTCCAGCCGGGTATACAATGTGAGTTCACCGTTCCACCGACTGCCGATCCATACCCCGATCACGTCAGGATTCTCAGCACCCCGATGGTAGTGGACTTTGATTTCGACGATGACCCGAGCACAATAAGCCCGTCCATCATCGTGATGACCTATGACGGCGATGACGGGTCGGCCGGCTTTTACCTCGGTTCTCACGGCGTGATCCGGGTGCTCGACGGCAGCACCTGCAGTCTTCAGTACAACGTGGGCAGCCAGTTGAACGGATGCAACTCACCGGCGATCGCCGATCTGGATCTGGACGGACACGCCGAGATCATCGCCCATACCGGGTACGGTGGAATTATAGCCTATCGATACAACGATACCCTGGACGCCTTTGAGGTTCATTGCCAGGGCTCCCTGAGCTTCGCCGCACAATCGAGCGGTTGGTCCGCGCCGTCCGTATTCGATCTGGACGATGACGGCTCACCCGAGATCATGTCCGGCGGCATCATTTACGACGCCGACTGTAATGTTCTGGATGACGGGTTGGGCCTGACGGGACACATGTACTCCGGCGCCGGTTACCCGGTGGTCGGCGATCTGGACGGCGAACTCGACACTCTCGGCAATCCGTCGGTAGAGATGGCCACCGGTGCGGAGCTGTATCGTTTCGACACCACGAGCCAATCCTGGCAGGAGGTATGGAGCGGCGGCACGATGGGATACATCGCAATTGCCGACTTCGGTACGTACGGCGCCGATCCGACACAGGACGACCGCATGACGCTGGACGGGATCGCGGAGATAGTCGTCGTCACGGCGCCCTCGGTAAGAATAACCACCATGGACGGTCGCCTGATTTTTGGACCGGTGAACATGCCGTCCGGGCAGGGGGGCGGTCCGCCGACAGTCGGCGATTTCGACGGCGACGGCCTGGCCGAGGTATCGTGCTCGGGATCCGACTCCATCGCTGTATTCGACCCCGACTGCACGGGCCTTCCGGACATGGTCTTCTGCGGATCTCTGAACACAAACGGAGTACTTTGGTGGCAACCATCGCAGGATCATTCCTCCAACAGGACAGGTTCGTCCCTGTTTGATTTCGAGGGCGACGGGCGCGTTGAGGCCATTTACGCAGACGAAGCATTTACCCGGGTATACGACGGGCAGACAGGCGAGGTGGTCTTCAGCCAGTATCACTCGTCCTGCACCTGGAACGAGAACCCGATTGTTGCCGACGTGGACGGCGACTTCAACGCAGAGCTGATCGTGCCCTCCAATATGAATTGCGGCACCGTACCCACGACCATGGGCACCTTGACGTATCCGACGAGCCCCCTTGGCAACCCCATGGATCCGTTATTCAAGGGGCTACGCTGCGACACAAACGCCGACTGCATCAGCGGCAACTGCGACATGAGCTACTGTCGCTGCGCATCGGATGCAGATTGTGGCGGCGCCGGCACCGGGTTCGTCTGCGCCCCGCCGCCGACGACAACACCGGGCACCGGCGATACGTGCCGTGCCGAGTGGCTCGGATCGTACAACGGGATCAGGGTCTATTCCGACGTGGCGGATCGATGGGTCGGCTCTCGCACCATCTGGAGCCAGCACGCATACTCGGTGACGCATATCGAGGAGGACGGAACCGTCCTTCCAACCTCCAGCTGGAACCAGAACTGGCTCGTGAGCGATATGAACCACTTTAGACAAAACGTACAGGGGGACGCCACGCCCTTCTCCTCCCCGGACATGACCGCGCAAGACGGTCAGTTCACTTGCAACTCGGAAGGTCATGCAATCCTGCAGGTCGAGGTCTGCAACCGGGGCACTCAGTCCGTGGGCGCCGGCGTACCGGTGGCGTTCTACGATAGCCCTGCCCTCGTGTGCCTCTCCGATACAGCTGCAATAATTCCACCCGGAGACTGCGAAATACTCAACTGTACATGGGATTCCCCGCCGATCTCGGCGGCAAACGCGGTAGACGTCACGGCCATAGCGGACGACGACGGCACCGGCTCGGGGGAGAACACCGAATGTGTCGAGGGTAACAATAGCGCCCTGATCCCCGACGTGTTCTGCATTCCCGGCCCCGAGTAGACCCATCCAAAGTGAACACAAATCCCAGTAAATCCCTTGCTCAGATACGACAATAATGCTACGAACCGTCCGCTCGAATCGGTACAAGGAAAAAACAATGTCAAGCAAATGTGAAATATGCGGCAAGAGTCCCATGTCGGGAAACAGGGTAAGCCACTCGAATCGCAGGACCAGACGGGTCTCCAAGCCAAACCTCCAGAAGGTGAGGGCCGTCGTCAACGGAACTCACAAGCGCGTCCGCATCTGCACACGCTGCCTGCGTTCCGGCAAGATCGAGAAGCGCCCCAACTAGTTTCAGACCTTGGATGACGAGATCAGGGCGACGCGGGCGTCGCCCCTACTGTACAATGCCCCGATGACAGAGGATCTTTTTTCCAGAGCCGTGGACGGCGACCACACCCTAACCCCCCTCGCAGACAGGATGCGGCCGAACTCCCTGGACCAGTTCGAGGGCCAGGAGCACATCCTCGGCAAGGGGCGATTTCTCGAGCGGGCCATCATGGCCGATCGTGTCCCCTCCCTCATCCTCTGGGGGCCTCCCGGCACGGGCAAGACCACCCTCTCCCGGGTGCTGGCCAACCATACCGGTGCAACGTTCGTCTCCCTGTCTGCGGTGGGCGGCACCGTCAAGGAAGTGCGCGCGCTGATCAAGGACGCGAGCGAGCAACGCCGCGCCTTTCGAAAGCGAACCATCCTCTTCATCGACGAGATACACCGGTTCAACAAGGCCCAGCAGGACGCGCTTCTTCCCAGCGTGGAGAAGGGTGTGGTCACGCTGATAGGAGCCACCACGGAAAACCCGTCGTTCTCGGTGATCTCCGCGCTCCTGTCCCGTTGCAAGGTGCTGACCCTCGAACCCCTGGACACGGAGGCGCTCAAAAAAATCCTCAAGCGCGCTCTGGGCGACTCTGATCGCGGGTTGGCCCTGGCAAACGTGGAAGTCGCAGACGACGCGCTCGATTTCATGGCGGCCGGCGCTCGCGGAGACGCCAGACACGCGCTGGCAACGCTCGATCTGTCGGTCCGGCACGCAATGGATGGTGAAAAGCCGTTTGTGGTTGATATGGCCTGCGCGCAGGAGGCGGCCCAGTCAAAAGCGCTCCTCTACGACAAGGCCGGCGAGGAGCACTACAACGTAATCTCGGCCTTCATTAAAAGCCTGAGGGGCTCCGATCCGGACGCCGCGCTCTACTGGATGTTTCGCATGATCGACGCGGGGGAAGACCCTCTCTTCGTCCTGCGGCGCATGATCATATTCGCCTCCGAGGACATCGGCAACGCCGACCCCCACGCCCTGCAGGTGATCATGGCTGCAGACGCCGCGTACCAGCGGGTGGGAATGCCCGAGGGCGCCTACCCCCTCGCCCAGGCTTGCACGTACCTCGCCTGTGCCGCGAAATCCAACGCCCAGGTAAACGCCATCTCCGGTCCTCGCGGCGACATCCGCGAGCACGGACCATTGCAGGTGCCTCTCAAGCTCAGAAATGCCCCGACATCACACATGAAAGAGTGGGGCTATGGTCGGGAATACCGCTATCCGCACGACGAGGACGGGCACGCGCCCGGGGAGACCTATCTGCCGGACGAGCTCGCCGGCAAACGCTATTACGAACCTCGCGACAGCGGCGTCGAAACCAGGATCGCCGCCCGACTTCGTGAGCTTCGGATCAAACATGAGAACAGCGATGAGTAGAAAAAAACTAAAGAAAAAGAATTTTGTTCCCAGACAGGTGGAGCCCCGGTTTAGCGCGCCGACCGCCGATCGACACGACCTCTACCAGATCTCGGTTCAGGACTCAAAAACCACGATAGATCTCATCGACAACGTTATCAAAACCAGACGCGACGGAACTGCGCTCAAGTTGCGGGAGGATTTCTGTGGCACGGCCATCATTTGCGCCGACTGGGTCCGTAGCGACCCCGCGCGTACTGCGGTGGGTGTGGACATCGACCGATCCACCCTCGACTGGGGAGCGAAACACAACATCGAGACGCTCGACAACGACGCCGCGCGCGTGGAACTGGTGGTAAAAGACGTCAAAGGGAGCACGGGCTCCGACTTCGATGTCATCGCCGCGCTGAACTTTTCGTACAGCGAGTTCCATGATCGAACACAGCTCGTGGCCTACCTGAAATCGGCCCGTGCGGCCCTTTGCGACGACGGCTTCCTTCTCCTCGACCTCCACGGGGGGCCGGACGCTCAGTTCATGCTCGAGGCGCAAAGAGACATGGGAGATTTCAAGTACGTGTGGGAGCAGGAGTCGTTCGATCCCATCAATAACCGCACTGTTTGCCATATACATTTTCACTTTCACGACGGCACCAGGATGGAGAGGGCGTTCAGCTACGATTGGCGTCTCTGGTCTCTGCCGGAGCTCCGGGACGCCATGGTCGACGCCGGGTTCGCAAAGGTGGAAACATGGTGGGACGATCAGGATGACGTGATCCGCCCCTTAAAAAGCACTGTCAACACCGAAGCCTGGATCGCCTATCTGGTGGGGTGGAAGTAAAAAAAGAAGATTCAGCTTACTTGTCAAAAGCCTTTTTCACGGCCCGGGCAACCATATCAGCATTTGCCGGGCGGGCCATTGTCACCTTCATGTCGGGCTCGGCATTCATGGCCTTGCCGATGGCGTAAACGGCGCCTTCGTTGCCCGCCCACGCGCGGCGGGCCAGGCCGTTGGACACATCCCAGGAAAGCATCATCTCGGCCCTGCGCACGGTGTCTTCGGTTCCGTCAAGGAGCATTCCGAAACCGCCGTTGACGACCTCTCCCCACCCGACGCCGCCGCCGTTGTGCAACGAAACCCAGGTGGCTCCCCGAAAGGAGCCTCCCACAAAATTCTGCACGGCCATGTCCGCAGTGAACATGGATCCGTCCTTGATATTTGCCGTCTCGCGGTATGGCGAATCAGTTCCGGACACGTCGTGGTGATCGCGCCCCAGAACGATTGGGCCCTTTACCCTCCCGGTCGACACCGCCTCGTTGAACGCAAGGGCGATCCCTATTCGGCCCTTCCGATCCGCGTACAGGATTCTCGCCTGGGAGCCAACCACCATCTCGTTTTCCTGCGCACTGCGAATCCAGTGCACGTTGTCGATCATTTGCTGCGCGATTTCGGGCTCGGCGTTCGCCACCATCTTCTCCAGCACCTCTATGGCAATGGCGTCGGTCTCCCTGAGATCATCCGGATCGCCCGAGCAACACACCCACCGAAACGGCCCGAACCCATAGTCGAAACATATGGGCCCCATTATGTCCTCGACATAGGAGGGATAAACAAAACCACCGTCCCCGCCGACGATCCCCTCGGCGCCGGCGCGAGAGGCCTCTAGGAGAAAAGCGTTGCCATAGTCCCAGAAGTACATTCCGCGCGCGCTCACCGCATTTACGGCCTGGACCTGACGGCGTAGCGATTCGTAAACGGCCTCCTTGAATCCCGCGGGGTCGCTCACCATCATGAAATTCGATTCCTCGAGGGTCAGTCCCGCCGGGTAGTACCCGCCGAGGAACGGGTTGTGCAAGGATGTCTGGTCACTGCCCAGATCGACATTGATCCCCTCCTGGGCAAGTCGCTCCCACAGGTCGACCACGTTGCCCAGGTATCCCAGAGACAGGGGTTTCTTCTCTGCAACAGCGCGATCGATCCTCAGGAGCAGCTTGTCGAGATCTTCCTCGTACTCCTGCAACCACCCCTGTTCGTGCCGGGTCTTCAGAGCCTTCGGATTTATCTCGGCCACCACTCCCACTGCGCCGGCAATCACCGACGCCTTGGCCTGCGCGCCGCTCATTCCTCCGAGCCCGGAGGTAACGAACAGCTTGCCCGCGAGATTCTGCTCGGGGTCCAGACTCAGGTATTTCCTGGCTGCGTTGAGCAACGTGATGACGGTTCCGTGCACTATCCCCTGAGGTCCGATGTACATGAAGCTGCCCGCCGTCATCTGTCCATACGACGTGACGCCCAGCGCGGCCATGCGATCGTAGTCCTCCCTGCTGCTGTAGTTGGGAATGACCATACCGTTGGTGACCACAACCCGAGGCGCATCCGGATGGGAGGGGAACAGCCCCAGGGGATGCCCAGAATAGAGCACCAGAGTCTGCTCGTCGGTCATCTCGCTGAGGTACTTCATGGTCAGCCGGTACTGGGCCCAGTTCTGAAAAACGGTGCCGTTGCCGCCGTACGTAATGAGCTCGTGGGGATGTTGGGCCACGGCCCGGTCCAGATTGTTCTGGATCATCAACATGATCGCCGCCGCCTGGGGGCACCTTGCAGGATACTCATCAATGGCGCGGGCCTTTATTTCCGAGCGGGGCCTGAATCTTCGCATGTAGATCCGACCGTCCGTCGCCAGCTCGTCGGCAAATTCACCTGCCAGCTCGGAATGCATCGACTCGGGAAAATAGCGCAGCGCGTTTGCCAGCGCCTGCTCTCGCTCTCTCGCGACAAGTACCTGGGGCCTCGACGGAGCGTGACTGATACCTTCCTCTGTGGGCGGCATATCTGGAAGCATCGAAGGAATACCACTGGTGACTTCATCGGTGAATTCGGACATCTGCCAACTCCCTGGACGAAACTCGTCCCGCTAGACCCCTCAGGTGGGTCCCTTGCAGACCTTTGCGGCCCGTGCTGCCGAGTACCTTCTCTCATCGGACTCCATGTGGCACCGCTTGTACTTCTTTCCACTTCCGCACCAGCAGGGATCGTTCCGACGGAGCTTCTCGGACGGCTGCTCCGGATCGTCAACACCAATCGCTTTTTTGAGAGCATCGATTATGCCCATGACAAGCTCCTTGCGAAAAAACAATGTTGGACAAGCATCATCGGGGATACTATCACAATCAAAATAAAAGGTTTTGGGGAAAGGATAAACCCATGAAGCACAAACACGGACTGTTGTTGGTCCTGCCGGTCGTACTGGCGGGATTGGGATTGGCGGTTTTACCCTATTGCGGGGGCATGAACCTGGACCTGGATGGTAGCGGCGAGGGCAACGCGTCGGGATCCGGATCCGGCGGCGGAATGGGCCTCGGGGACATTGCCAACGCTGCGGCGAATTGCCCCAATCTGGCCAGCGTGAGCGCCATCTCCAGGGTGAACTTCGCAAAGGAATTCGGCGTAGACGCGAGAGCGGCGGGAAGGCTGGAGGCTGCGCTGAAGGCCTCCGTCGAACTCAAGAACCTCTCAAGGAGCGTCGAGGCCGATCTCAAGGGCGCATGTGGACGTCTTGCCAGGGATCTGGGGGCAAACCCGGGCAACGACGCCAGGTCGGCGTGCAACGCAGCCGCAAACGCCATCAAGCAGCTGAAGGCAAAGGCAGGCGGGAAGTTCAAGTTGAGCATCCAGCCGCCCCGTTGCGCGGCATCCATGGACGTCATGGGAAAGTGCGCCGCCGATTGCGATGCGAACATCACGCCCGGAAAAGTGGACGTCAAGTGCGAGGGCGGAAAGCTCTCGGGCAAGTGTGAGGCCAATTGCTCTGGGTCGTGCGAGATGAACGCGGGCGCGTCGTGTAACGGCACCTGCGAGGGCACCTGCACGGCCGGGTTCTCCGGAAGGTGCGACGGCGAATGCGAGGGGAAATGTGACGGATCATCCACACGCGGCAAGGCGAGCTGTACGGGCAAGTGCGAGGGCAAATGTCACGCGGGTGCGCACGGGTCGTGCACAGGCTCGTGCAAGGGTGAGTGCAAGATAAAAGGCTCCGCCAGGTGCTCGGGAACCTGTACCGGCGGCTGCAGCGTGGAGATGAAGGCACCCCACTGTACGGGCGAGGCCAAACCCCCGAAGATGTCCGCCGAATGTGAGGCGGAGTGCAATGCCAGGGTGAGCGCCAAGCTCAAGTGCGTGCCGGCCAGAGTGGCGGTAACCTTTGTCGGGGCGAAGGACATGAAGGCAGCCGGCAAGCTGAAGGCCGCGCTCCAGGCGAATCTGCCCGCCATCCTGAAAGTATCCATCGGGATGAAGAACAATCTCGTCAAGGCGTCCGGGCAGATCAAGACCGTCGTGAACGGCGTGAAGGGGAGCGTCAAGGCCATGACCAGTGGATCGGCAAACCAGGCGGCGCGGCTTACCACGTGCGTCGCGAACCCGTTCAAGGGAGCGTTCGACGCGGCGACCAGCCTTCAGGCGAACGTGAAAGTCTCCGTCAACGTGCAGGCCAGCGCCCAGGCATCCGCAGGAACAAACTAATCTCAGTCGGAATCACTGACTACTCCGAGCTTTGAGACCTCGAAGCTGAACTCCTCTTCGCCGCTGGCGATGGTCACCTCTATCGTATCGTCGTCCAGTCGCTCAAAGGAGAGGGACGCGGATTTGTCGAAGGGCGTATCCAGCGTGTAGGTACCCGATTGGGGAACCGGATCTTCCCAGCGAATCTCAACGTTGTCGATATCGAGATCCCAGTCGCCCCGATCCGAAGTCCAGTACCGGTTCCCGTCCGAGGTGAACCCGTTAAACAAACTGCCGTTCAGAACGGTCTGGGTTCGGTTGCCCCCACCCGTGATTACCTTTCCATTGATGATCCGGGTCCAGACCAGCTCGTGAACAACATTGCGGCTGGAGTCCTCGGAGCTCCAGGTCACCGTGGCATCACCGGTGACGCTGATGCGCCCGTTGGAAAGATCCTCCCACTCGTGGTCCACCACCAGGTTGCCCACGGACGCGGACACCACGGTGATGGAGTGGCTGCCCGAATACTCCTGGCCGTTGTATTCACAGTTGCCCGGATGGACGCCGTACTCGATGGTCAACGTGGCGTCTACCAGGGTGATCTCGGCGCAGGGCATCTGGTTTTCAATAAAAACCCCCAACTCTTCGGCGGCGGCTTGCGCGGCCTGCCCTATCGTGAAGTTCGTCGCTATCTCCACCGACCCCGACGTGAGGACTGTCATCTGGGTCGACAGAACAACCTCTTCCAGCGACTGGAGCGCCTCGGAGGAGGTCAACGCCTCTTCGCCGCACTTCCCGAAACCGAACATGAACGGCAGCAGAAACACTAATACAACAGCTGTTCTTTTCTTCATTTCGATACCTCCCTTTTCAAAAATGTTATCACTTGTTGGACCCGCGATGGGGGAAGGTGTCGTAAATAACTCAAAAAAAAAGGACCGGTCCCGAAAAAGACATTCGGAACCGCTGGGGTGGGGTTTTATTGAAATTTTCACCACTCACGATGTCGCAGGAGGGAGAGCGACGCGCAAACCGTGAAACCGATAACGACTGGTTCCCATAAGCCAAAATCGTGCCAACTTCCCAAGAAATGGATTTTCAAGAAATCATTGAACTTTCAGAGGTGTTTTCCGATCGAGCTTCCGGCGTATTTGTTCTCGCTTTTTCAGATGTGAACAGGACTTTTGCGAAAACGAAGGTGAGAGTCTGCTGAGATAGGTTCCAGGTACCTACTCGATGGGCGTGGTTCCCTGCTCTGGAGTGGCGAGGAACTCGAAGGAGTCGAGGATCACCTCGGAATCCCATACCCCGTCTCCCGTGTCGTGAATGTGGAAGGTCAAAACAAACGTTTCTCCTCCGGTGATGGGCCACGCGGTCTGCAGCCATCCCGTGGAGGAACCCGTGGTAGAGCCATCCGACCCCACATCTGTGGCGCACTCGAACCCGGTGCCGGAGATGTCGGTGGTCCAGGTTCCAAGTGGACACGGCGGATCTCCGGGGTTCGGAGCGTAGAACGATCCGGTTGGATACCAGCAGCACTCCGACAGGGCGGAGTTGATGGCGATGAAACAGTACTCCTCCCCGGGAGTACACGAGGTATCGCCGGGCTGGCAGGTAAAGTCGGAGTAGTTCAGGGGATCACGGCATTCGGTGAAGTTGATGACCTTGGCGTTGCCCCCGTCGGTGCTGCCAGCCTGGAGTATAATGTAGAACTTGTCGTTCACCGTGCCCATTATGTAATCGTCGTACTCCTCGGAGAAGAACACGTACTTCATCCTGAACGCCTGGGCGTTGGACGGCGCGGTTATCACCAATTGCCATTCCATGACGTCGTAGATAAAGGTTGTCTCGGTGGTCCAGGGATCGAGCAGGCTGTTACCTCCGCACAGATTCTGCGAGTGAGAAGTTCCCAACGCCGTCCCGGAGGCCATCAACGCATATGAATCGTTCTTCTGCGGCGCCAGACCGTTGGTGACCGCTCCAAAATGATTCACCGCCTCGTATGTATCCTCCAGGGCGCAGGTGGGCGCTGCAATGGGAGTCAGGTAGTCATTGGATACAACGTAGGTAAAATCGCAAAGGTCGATGGCGCAGAGCATGTTCTCCATGGTCGGTCCCACCGCCGGGCACGCGGAGCAATCCATATCGATTACGCCTCCGTCCCCCGAAACCCCGCCGTCAGAGTCCGAGTCACCGTCTCCATCTCCATCCGAGTCCGAATCCGTGTCTGTATCCGTATCTGTGTCAGTATCCGTATCCGTGTCCGTGTCGGAACTCGGATCGAAGTCGTTGGTGGCTTCGCAACCACTCCAGGCGATCACCATCGCCGCCAACACCAGAGAAAATATAGTTTTTGTCATTTATGGTCCTCCATTACGTTTCATTTATTAGTGTGCAGACGAGCCGTCTTTTGTCAAAACAACTCAAAGAAGCAACTTGCCAGATGTTTTGACGCCGCTCCGATTCAGAGATCATCCACCCGGGGTGTTCCCCACGACTTTCGAAATGCCTCGAAACCGCCTTTCTCGATGGCTTCCCTCGCTCCGGCGGTGCACTCCCCATAATGGTGAAGGTTGTGCAGCGTGAGCAACCTGTATACCAGCATCTCTCCCGACAAGAAGAGATGCCGCAGATACCGTCGAGCGAACCTGGAACAACACGGACAGGTGCAGCCCGGCTCGATGGGGCGCGGATCCTCCGCGTACCTGGCTTGCTTGATGTTTATCCTGCCCCCGTGAACGAACACCTGTCCGTTGCGGGCGTTTCGCGTCGGCATCACACAATCGAACATGTCCACGCCATGAGATATCGCCTCCAGGATGTCATCCGGTGTCCCCACTCCCATGAGATACCTGGGCCTGTCCGCCGGCATGCGGGGACAAACCTCGCGTAGCACCCGGTACATTTCGGGCACCGGCTCACCCACCGAGAGCCCACCGAGAGCGATGCCGTCAAAATCCATCTGCGCAAGCTCTTCCAGATGAGACAACCTCAGATCCACATGAGTGCCACCCTGCACGATCCCGAACAGCGCCTGGCCCTTTGCCCGCTCCAAGCTCACCTGGCCCTTCGCCCAGAGAGTAGTCCGTTCCATGGCGCGGATCACCTCTTCCCGGCTCGCTTCTCCGTGCGGGCATTCGTCCAGAACCATGGCGATGTCCGACCCCAGAGCCGCCTGGATCTCGATCGCTCTTGCGGGCGTCAGCTCGACCCGATCGCCATCGATGTGCGAGGAGAAAACGACACCGTCATCGGTGATCTTCACCCGCTCGCCCAGGCTGAAAACCTGAAAGCCGCCCGAATCCGTAAGCGTGGGACCGTTCCAACCCATGAACCGGGCGAGGCCTCCCGCCCGCTCGATGATCTGCGCGCCCGGCCGAAGCATCAGGTGGTAGGTGTTGCCCAGCAGGATTGACGCCCCGCTCGAGCGCACCTCGTCCGGATCGACCGCCTTGACCGATGCTCTTGTCCCCACGGGCATGAAAGCAGGGGTAGGCACCAGACCGCGCCCGGTGGAGATCACTCCCGAACGAGCGTCCCCATCGGTGGCCCTAACCGTGAGTCTAAATTCCGGCGTCATCTCTTCCCCGGCAAGATCAACATCGCATCTCCATAGCTGTAAAATCGGTACCTTCGCGAAACAGCTTCCTCGTACGCGGCCATTATCAACTCCCGCCCCGCAAGGGCGCAAACCAGACACATCAAGGTGGACCTCGGCAGATGAAAATTGGTCAGCAGGCCATTGGCAACCCGAAACTCGAACGGAGGCGAGATGAAGATCCGGGTGAACCCTTGTGACTCTTCCAACCTGCCGCTCCTCGCGAAGCTCCCTTCCAGCGTCCGAATCACGGTCGTGCCGACGGCGATGATCGGTCGACCGCGCTCGATACCGTCGTTGACGGTCGCCGCCGTGCTTGCGGATATAGAGAAATACTCCTCGTCCATCTCGTGGTCTTCCAGATTTTCCGTGGTTATCGGCCGAAACGTGCCGGGGCCCACATGAAGCGTCACATAGCAGATCTCACAACCGACCTCGCCCACCGCGTCGATCAGCTCGGGGGTGAAGTGAAGCCCGGCGGTCGGCGCCGCCACCGATCCGTCGTGATGGGCATAAACCGTCTGATAGCGCTCCCTGTCCTCGATTACGGGAGCCCGCTTGATATACGGCGGCAACGGCACCTCACCGTGCATCTCCAGATGATCGCGAAGTTCTTTCTGCGCGCGATTCACAACCAGCTCCACCTGCCCACGCTCGAGCTTTCGTTCAACCCTGGCGCCGAGCCCGAAGCCCAGATCGATCGGATCGCCAACCCTGAGCGGCTTGTTAGCCCTGGCGAGGGCGTTCCAACGGCACGATCTCTCGTCGCCGTCCACGGGTCGCACGAAAAGCACCTCCACCGCTCCTCCCGTCGGCCGTTGTGCGCGCAGGCGGGCTGGAATGACCCGAGTATCATTGGCCACAAGGAGCGATCCGGGTGGAAGGTGGGATACGAGATCCTCCATGCGGGCGTGGGTGATCTGTCCGCTTGCCGGATCGACCACAATCAGCCGCGAGCCGTCCCTGCGCTTCGCCGGGTGAGATGCTATTAACTCCGCCGGGAGCATGTAATCGAAGAGTTCGGCTTTCACTGGAACAGTATCTGGTATGGATATCCGGATGATGAATCACCATCGCCGGTGGGCGGAATCCTTCTTACGGCAACACACACTGGACCGGGACCCGGCGTCAACGATATGACCTCACCCTGGCCTGTCACGGCGTTGTTTATCACCACTTCTCTGGCGTTTTCTCCCGTTACCAATCCCAGAACTATGTCCACTCCGATTGTTCCCGACACCTGAACCATCGATGTCTGTTGCCCTGCGGGGAGACAATACCAGTCCGCGTCGACGTCAGAGTCGAGCCGTCCCTGGATTGGAGTTCCGATTCTCGCGGCGGTCGCCGTCGACATTGTGTCGTTGGGCTCCCGCTCCACTGTGGAGGAATCGTACATCCGATATAGCAGACCGTATGGCTGTGTGTTGAAGGTTCCAGGGGGCACACCCGGCCTGCGCACTTCCTGAACCGCCAGGAAGACAGTTGGCTTATCGATCACTATGGGATGAATTTCCTCCAGCCCACCCGCACCTTCTCTGTTTGCCTCCGCCAGTGGATCCGAGCCGTCGGGTTCTATGATCTGAAGCGCGATATCCGCCGATGGAACCCCGCTGATCTGCACCTCCAACGCCCAGGCACCCTTTGGGGGTCCATTCAGGCGATACCAGTCGACATCCGCGTTGGAGCCGTCGGCGACGATATACCCGCTCAGCTGTATGCCGGGGATGAGGGTGTCGGCGGTTGCGATGGTGTCGTTGGGTTCGGTCTCGGCGGTGGGAATACTGTTGTCCCGGCCGTACACCAAAAACAGATAGGCTCCCCCCGCGAGGATTCCCAAACCCAGAAGCGACAGCAGAATGACAGTCCAGACGCGCTTTCTCCTGATGCTCTTTTCAAATTTGATCACGTCCGACTTGGTGCCAACGGGCATTTCCACCGCGCCGATCTGCACCGTGGAAGGATGGGCCTTTACAGGTCCGGTCGGCATGAGGGGCTTCTCGCCCGCAGTCACCGGGAGCTGAGTCATTACCGGTGTCTCGCCCATATTCCACCGGCTCGGATCGTGATCCCGGGCTCCCTGGTCACCCATTTGCCAGACGGACCCTTCCCGCGCCGCAGTGAACCTGGACGCCACCGAGCCCGGATCTATCTGGGCCGCGAGGTCGGCGAGAGCACGTCTCATCTCCAGCGCCGACGAGTAGCGATCGCCGGGAGCTTTTGCCATGGCCTTGAGGATGATGTCATCCGCAAGCGGGGGGATTTCCAGATCCGGGAACTTGATGGACGGGGGCGCCACATCCTCTGTGAGGTGCTTGGTGATAATGCCCATGGGAGTGCTCGCCGTGAATGGCGTCTCTCCGGAAAGGAGCTTGTGCATCACCGCGCCTAGCGCGTACACGTCCGTCCTGGCGTCGACCCCCTCCTCACGGATATGCTCCGGCGCCATGTAGTACGGAGTGCCGACGAGGGAGCCCTGCTGAGTGATGTTTGTCCCGACTTTCCCGCTGCGAAGTTTCGCCAGCCCGAAGTCGACGACCTTCACAAACTCGGGCTGGTCCTGGGACTGGTAGACGATAATGTTCTCCGGCTTCAGATCCCGGTGTATTATCCCCTTGTTGTGCGCATCTATCAGGCCGGAGCAGACCTGCACCATGATGTTGAGCACGCGTCCCAACGGCAGCACGCCTTCGGTTCGAAGTACCTCCGATAGATCAAGACCGTCGATGTACTCCATCACCAGGTACATCATTCCCTGATGAGAGCCGAAGTCGAACACGGACACGTTGTTGACATGAGACAACCGACTCACCGCGTGAGCTTCCCGTTCGAAACGGCGGGCCACGTCCATGTCCTGGGAGAGCTCCCCGTGGAGGAGCTTCATCGCCATTATCTTGCCCATCTTGAGGTGCTCGACCCGGTAGACCGCGCCCATCCCACCCCGTCCGATGAGATCGATTATTCGGTACCGTTCATCGATGACCAGGCCGATCAACGGATCGGCGGGGACCGCAGAGGCGCCATCCTCGGTTGACAGTCGATTTCCACAGGCGCCGCAGAAGGCCGCCTCCATCTCGACGGTGTCGTGGCAGTATGGGCACTTGCTCAAGAGATTCCCTAAAGAGCGCTTATCGCTTTTTGCGCTTCTTGGATTTCTTGTTATCCGTCCTGACAACGAAATCGGCATCGAGAGCCGGCATCGTTTCCTTGCGTCCACCTTGCAGATCCACGTCCCAGGTACCTCGAACGGTACCGTATACGCTGACCATGGACTGAAGCCCGGCATCGGTCTCGCCTCTGAAGGCCACGTAGACCGCACACTTGGCCCCGACGGGGCATCCCTCGCCCACGTAGAGCAGGAACGCGGTAACCCCTTCCTCGGTGCTGATATTGACGACGCGACCCTTGAAATTGACTTTCTTGCCCGCGTAGACATTCGGATCCCGGGCCAGAGTCGGGTAATTCAGGCCTCCGTCCAGATCCGAGGACCACTCAGCTATGGCGGTGTCGAGGCTCTGGATTCGGGTCACCTTTAAGGTCCTGGTTCTTGGCGCCTTGCCCGGCGCGCGCGCGACCACCGTAATGAAGTGCTCTCCGATCGCCGCCAGGGAAACCGTGCTGTTGAAGCCGGCCGCCGTCACCCCGACAACCTCCTCGTTTACCGTGACCGTGGCTCCCTCCTCGGCGGAGCCGGAACATGTCACCGACTCCATGGCCACCACAGCCTTGTCCGCAGGGCGATCGAGCCGCAGCGACGTGACCGGTATCGTGACCACCTGCTGTCCCTGCTCGATGCTCCCATCGGCGTCCGTCAGCTGAAAGGAAACCCGGTGGATCAGGTTATCTCCGGTCTCGGAATCCGCGGCCTGTACATGGGAGAGTGGAACCTGGTGTGCAAATGCGCCGTTCACGGCCTGCACCGGTCGCCCGCCTATCGCCAGCTGGATCCCCGGCGCCACCTGGAAGTTCAAACGGAAGAACGGCTGCGCGGTCGCGAGGCCGCTCAAGTCCGTGGATACCGAGTGCCGCAAGACTACCGTAAAGGTGCGCATCTCCGGGCTCTTCTGGGGCTCGGTGTAGATGACCTGCACCGGGTTCACTCCCAGAGCCAGTTGATTCATGGGAAGATCGAAGCGGACCTGACCGTTACTGACCGGAACTGTCTGTCCATGCGCCTGCACTGTGGTGCCGACGGGAGCGCCATTGAAGGTGAGGACCACACTGAGACTGTCTCCACTCGGCGAAGGAAACACCTGGGGTTTCAGTTCGCTGCTTCCCCTGAATACGAGAAGGTAGACGAGGAGGCCGGCACCTATGGCCACCACGACGCCGGCGATGATAGCTACGATCAGGAGCCCACTGCCGGACTTGCGCGGCGGCGGCTCGGCCTCGTCGGGCCACTCGTCGGCCGGATCGGTATCTGAATGGTATTCTTCCTCCAGGGGTACGTCGGCAGCGGGCTTTGCCACCGGTTCGAGGGGCGTTGTCGGGGCCGTCGGCTGGCGGACAGGTTGAGCCGGTTGAGCCGGTGCCACCACTTGTTTGGCCGCTTCCTCAAGCGCCTCGCCGGTCACCGCCGGCATTCCCAGAACGGTTCGCTTCGCCTTGAGCGCTTCCTCTGTTGACATGACAGGAGCAGACGCGGCAGCCGCCGGCGCCGGTTTTACCATGGGCGCGGGCGTGACCGCAGCCGGTTGACTCGCGGGAGGTGCCACCACAACGGCGGGAACCCCCATAACGGTTCGCTGGTTCTCCAGAGCCTTTTTCTGCTGTGCCGCCGGTGTCGCCGCTGGAGTAACCGCCGCCATGGGAGCCTGCTTGGCAGCCGCCGGCGCCGGTTGCGCCGGTTTCGCCGCAACGGGGGACACGCCGAACATCATTGTCTTGGCCGGAAGCCCCTTCGCCTTGGGAGCCTCTTGCCGAACCTGTCCGGGGTCCCCTTTCAACGGGCTGCCGCAGGCGCCGCAGAATTGAATATTGTCGTCGTTGGACGTGCCGCACATCTTACAATTTATCGCCACCTCGAAAACCTCCGGGTTGCCAATGCCCAATCACTCATCATCGGCAACTTATAATGGTTGTTATCAAATGAGGATGATAATCAACGTTGAACGCATTCACAAGGACTGTGCACCTGCAAGGTTCTACTTCCTTCCGTTGGACCCCGTAGCAAAAATTGTCCTGAACCGACCGCGATTGCCCGACAACTCCACCACTTGCGCCATCCCCACCGAAGAACCGCCCTCCACCAACGTCAGCGGAACCGCTTCAACGGCGCCGGCCTGAACGTATAGCGTATCGTGCCATACCCCCTGCGCCGCCGGTGTCTTTCCATCCTCCTGCGTCGCCTGCCCTCCCGATTCGTAGACATGCCCGAAGAGACCGAATTTGATTTGCGCCCCGACCAACATCCTCTCGAGCGCCGTGTCACCAATGTTCACCCCTCCCCGACCCCGATCCACCGAGTGAACGCCTTTCCCCAGCGGTGGAGAAGCCGAGACGATGACTGTTGTCCTGTCGCCCTTTGCCAGCGAGGCCACGTCCGCAAGATCCCCCGGCTCGTACGAGCATCCTCTCTCCCTTGCCTCGAGATAAAAAGCGTCGTGATAGCCCGGGAGACTGATCAGGGAGATATGCCCCATTCGTACGCGCCGCACTACCGTCATATCGATGAGCTGTGGGCTCTTCTTGCCGGCCTTCTCGATGGACTCGCGAAACACGTCCAGGCTCTCCTGTGCGCCGGGACTGATGAACACGGGCACAGGGGCCTTTGCGAGCCCCGCGAGGATCCCTTCCATCTCACCCTTCAGGAGCCCGACTCCCCCCGCTACCACGACCGCCTGGACCCCGGCCGCCTTGAACCTCTGCAGGAAAAAGGTCAGGTTTTCCATGGTAGCCGGGTTGGGCTCGTTGATCCCCGCGAGCAGGCCGAGCACCACCACGCCGCGCTCTATTCCGCGCACTTCCAACTCGTACCCATCTCGTCTAACGACCAGCGGCGCCAGCTTGAAGCTCTCTTTCACGCCGTCGTCCCGGGTGGGGCCACACCTCAAAAACGGGCCGCCCTCCTGCTCGCCCGACGATGGTTCACCAGGACCGCTGCAGGCCCCAATGAAAAGAAACATCGTCATGATGAATGGCGCGCGCGTGATCATTTCGGGAGTGTACGTTGTGGCCAGATTACTAGCAACCGGAGAGGCCCCGTATGGAGTTTGGATTTCACATCATCGAGCGGCTACCTCCGTAGCCACCCCCGCCGGCGTCATCTGTATCGCCACCCTCTGCCGTAGCCCCGGCCACCCCGGCCATAACCGTTACCCCGGCCTCTGCCATAGCCGTAGCCCCGGCCGCCCCTGCCATAACCGTTACCCCCACCTCTGCCGTAGCCGTAACCCCGGCCTCTGCCGCGTCCCCACCACAAGTCGTCGTCGTCGGCATCGGCGCCCGGGCCAGATCCACGCGAGTAGTAGCGATTGTACGTCTCGAGCTGCTCATCGGTAAGCAGATCCATTACGTCTTCACGGAACCTGAGCCAGTTCTCATCAATCTGTTGCTCGAGTGAATCGAGGCGATTGAGGGTAGCTGTGATCTTCTTCTTGTTGGCATCGGGTGACTTGTACAACGATGAGAGACGCTGTTCCTCCTCGTCGATCTCATCGTAGACATCTTCCAGGCTATCCAGGGTCTTCGTATGGAGACTGTCGACCTTGTCCTGTTGCGCCCCGGTCAACCCCAGAGCATGAATCATGCGTGGTCCGAACATGCAGTTTCTGCGATCCTGTGCTTGCAAGTTTGCCGCGATGAGCATCGTTCCCACGAAGGTCAAGAGCAGCAAGAGCTTGGGTCGTGTCAGTGACATTGTTCACTCCTCCCGGTTTTCAATACTTGAACATAAAGTATTATATCGTAAAATGAGTCGGGAGATAGCAAAATTTTCGGTAGCGTACAGCGTCCTCAATAGTCCCAATCTTTAACTTCCGCGCTATTTGTAAACGTAGAGTCTCAGCGCGATGATCTCGTATGGGGTTCCATCAGCGGTGCTGATGTTGTCGTACTCGGTGCCATCTGACCTGAGGATGTCAAAATCGATGGTGTTATCAGCGCCGACATTTATCGAGTCGGTAATATCTATATTATCGCCAATCTGAATTGCGCCCGGACACCAGCCGTTCCGGTTGTATTCCCAGGTACCGTACTGCGGGCTTATGGGGTTTTGTGCGCAGTCGTCACGCCAGGGATTCACAGAATGGATAGTTCCGTTGACCATGACATCCTGGCGCATCTCGCAGAATTCTGCGCAGTTTGAGGTAAAACCGAAACCATGGCCGGTCGCTGTAATGTGAGCTTCTACTTTGGTTGCATCAGCCGGAATGGAAACGGTGACCGGATCGATCTGAGAGTCGACGTTCGCCGCAGGATCAGTATCTCCGACATTGATGTTACGTCTTCCCCAAATATTGATGATCTCGTCCGCGCCTTCGTTCGCTCCGGGGTAGAAGACGAAATTAACGGATACGCGCCAACCCTCACCGTTGGAATGACCCGGCCCGACCCATGTGTCGATAAAAGAAGTCAGAGTCTGTTGGCCCGTGAGTAGATCGGCCATCGGCGTGACGTCAATGTACTGGCACATCTCGATCTTGTAGGGAGTCATGTGCCGGAACAGCTCAATCTGCTGCCACTCACCAGGGTCATCTTGCGGGTTCAGAACCAGCTGTACGCTACCGGCGCGGTCCCAGTGATCGCAAAGTCCGCTTTCCGGGCATTCCAGATTGAACCACATTCCAACTTGCGCCCAGTCTGCCGGTTCGGGAAAATCAACTATGGATTCAACTGTCCTTCTATCTTCGTCACCAAAGTATTGATAGGTCTGATCGAAGGCTGTGACGATAGTGGCACCCTCGGGGAACTCTTCTTCAGGACAGAGGTACCAGGGCGCCTGCGCCTCGAAATCATACGGCGCGACGTCCGCATCTGTATCAGTGTCAGGCCCCGAATCTCCACCGGCGTCCGGAGTGTCCTTCTTTTTCTCGTCACTGCATGACCAGAGAACCAGAGTGAATGAAAAAAGAGCAACAACGAGAACTCGAAAAGACATTGCGACCTCCGTTCAGAATCGTGTGACGGCGACGTTGTAGACGTCCTTGCCGTCCTGCTCGCCGGCTGGTTCGAAAACCAGGATGGCGAGTCCGAGCTGGACCACCCTCCTGTCGGGCTTTCGCAAGGAGATGTGCTCGCCGTCCACCCTGACGACATCGCAGCGACCGAATTGCCGATGGTTCACTATGTCTCCGCGGGCGGGTATCACCGGCTCCACGTCGTCCCAGTTCGCGGCGGCGCCCTCGCGTTCCAGGCGTCGGGACTCGGCCAGTGCGAGAGACCACTTCGAAGCGTCGTCTTTCACCGGTGAGGGGGCAGTGGGAGGGGGTGCGTCCTGCCCTGTGTCAGTCTCTTTCGCTACGCCGTCTTTCGCCACAGTCGCGCCCTTCGCGAGAACCAGGGGAATGAAGGTCAACTCCGCAAAATCGACCACGGCCCGCTCGAGCCCACCACCGAATACATGAATCTCGCCGTGGGCGACATGGGAGATCGTGCACACGTATTCGGACATGATCACACTGCCGACCCGCCTGACCCGTCCCTTGAGATCCAGCAAATCGAAAGGCCCCTGCATCCTGATCGGTGGGCCATTTGAATCGCCCTTCAACTCCACCCACTCCAGGCGACCGAAACCGGTCACGTCGCAGAACTCCAGTCCCAGATCTTCGATTGCGCGATCCGCCGCGTCCGGCAGGCTCTCACCCGACTCTATTCTGATGGCCCTCATGGTAGTGAAGGAAGGATCCGTCATGAGCGGTTTCTAGCCGTAAACACGAGGATTGGCAACGGCTTCATTTCCTGTTGTATCGTTTGTACAGGCTCTTGTAGTCCGCGTCGGAGGCGGGGTTGATGGAAGTGATAGTGAGGGTCTTGCACAGGTCCTTGCCGTCGGCTCTCTTGCACAGGCCCACCAGGACGCTCTTCAATTTTGCGGCGTGCGCCTTCCCTTCGCCCATCACCACCACCGCTGGAGCGGGTACCGGCACGGATGTGTAGATGACCTGCAGATCGCCCGCGAAGTCGAGTTCGCTCATGTGATCGACCACCGACCTGTCCACGATGGCGGCGTCGACCTTTCCGCGCGCCACGTCACGAAGGGATTTCAACGGGCGTTTCTGGGACATAAGGGTGAGGTTTCCCGCGGCCAACTTTCTGTCGAGAAGCACGTTGTGAACATACTTTTCATCATGAACCACCGCCCCTGAAACGGTCTTCCCCGCAAGATCGGCGAGGCTCGACGGGCCTCCCTTCGCTGTGATCACAGAGTAGGTCTCCTGGCCGCGACCATTGATCTCAACCTTTGCGATGACCTTCATTCCCATGGCCTTGTGACTACCCGCCAGAATGGACGGACCCACGAGCGCCAGATCGGGTTTGCTGCCGGCGAGTTTTTTTTCGGACTTGTCGCCGTCCGGCAGGTAGGTACCCGTCATGGTTCCCTGCGCCAGAGCGAGCTTGCCCTCCAGGTGACGCAGCATCTTGTCTATGTACGGCTGGGCCTGGGAAGTGGTCCCGGGAAACCCGGGGAGACAGAACAGCATATCCTTTACGTCCGCTGACACCGAGGCGACCAGCCCAAACATCATGGCCATCACCAACACTATTTTCGGCGCATTTCTTCTCAAACGTTCCTCCGATCCATCAATCACCACGCATCAATGCTCGCTGTGTGAACGCGCTATCCGGAATACCCTTGTTAACCTCGCAGCCAAGAAAACGTATGATCGTTATGGAACCCGTGCGGTTGTCGGTATAGGTAAAAACCGTGGGTATGTAGATCACACCAAACGATTTCCACTCTTTGCGTACCTGGGACTTCACCAGCTTGCCCTCGCTGTTGTAGCTCTCCACCTTTTCCACGCCCTCGTGCTCCTTGGAAACGGTGACGATTTGCCTGGAATATGTGGTTTCGTTTCCGGCCTTGGGCTTGAGCTCGAGCACCCACACCTCGTCGTCTTGACTGACGATCTTGGCGTGCCACCCATCGGAAATTGCGCCCGACGCCATCTCGTCCGGAGAGATGTCCGTACCCATGAAACCCTGGTTCCGCACGTGAGCCGCCACCCTGCGTACCCGCTTGTAGCTGGGTAGATACACGTACATGAGGCCGTCCGCAGTTGTGAGAAGCGACATGCCGCGAACATCACCCGGCGCCGTGAACTTGACTACCCTCATGGTGACGCCCTTGAGCTTCGCGGTGAACTTGAGCGTTTTTATAATCTTTCCATCTCGAATGACCTCGAGTTCCGCATTATAGGTTTGATCCTTGACATCGGTAAGGTTGCTGTCCGCCTTGGCCAGCACATCTTCCACCTCGCCCGCCGCAACGTTTCCCGCCCATGTCAACGTGACAATCAATGCGATGACTAGATTTTTGGTTTTCACCATCAACTCCTTTTCGTCTTCCATAGTATTTCCAGCTTCAGCCCGGGCAACAATTCCTCCACATCAACCTCGCGTCAAGAGATCGTCCAAGAATTTTCTTCTTCCAGTATTCGACTACATCTCGCGCCAACCTATTCAGCACGAAGTAGTGCACCATGAATTGTCTTTTAAACATGACTACTTGACAGCTTTCTATTGGTTACCTAGCTTAAAGTCGTGTCAAAAACGAGACGCCCATCCCATACCCGTGGCGATCTGATCCAGCCCATGTTCATTGACCGCTGGCCCAGGGGTATTACCTTCGATCGAGGCTTCCGGCTCATTGGCACACCCCTGGGTTTCGTGGGATCCACCAACCCGGGTCTTCTTTTTCTCTCGAGCATCGACGACCCCATCCCGACCAGGGAATGCCGGGTGCTGTCCACGCCGTTCACCGCCGCCGCGATCGCGACACAATCGCGAGGCCTCGATTCCCTCACTCTGGAATACGAGCGCAAGGTGCGCCTCGGCCGAATGGACATCCGACTGCTGTCCTCGGGTCTCGGACCGGGCGCGGCCCAGCTGGAGATCGGCTTCGGCAACCGCCGTATTCTGTACTGCTCCGGCGTTCGCCTGTCACCACCGCTGCACTCCCCCGTGGCCGAAGTTCCCAAATGCGATCTCCTCATCCTCGACACCCCTCCCGCCGAACCCAAACCTCCCTCCGCGCGTACCTCCTCCAGGCGCCTGGCCGAATGGACGACCGAACAACTTGCCGGTGGACGGATTCCGACGGTGGTGTGTAACAACAACCTGGCGGCCCTCGACGCGGCCTGGATCCTCTCCAAGTTGGAATGCACGATCCACGCAAGCCGCCCGCTTTTTGAAATGCTTCGACGGGTGGAGCCCATGGGGTTCGCCGTCCCGCGTATGGTCCGGCTCAACCAGACATGGCCCACTGAAGGCGCGGTTCTGCACCTCGATCATCTCTGGCCCAAAAGCCCGTTCTTCGACCAAACCGGCGGCTCGACGGCGCACGTCGGTCCCGGGCGCACGGCGCCCCGCTGGGCATCCATATCCTTCCGCCTCGGCGAGAAGGAGGATCGGCCGGGATTGGTCTCGTACGTCAAGCAGACCGGAGCATCACAGGTAGCCCTCGGCCCCTGTTGCGACGCGACCACCGCCTCCATGATCGAAAAGGCCGGAATCCGCGTACATCACGTAAAGAGTCCCACCCAGATGCCCTTGCCCCTGAATTGATCCGGAGGCGTTGACATCTTCGGTGCGCAAATCTATATCTGCCCGACACAAACGATAACAGTGCTTCATGAAAGGGAAGAAAATGATCGACGAGGTAAAGGAAAAGCTCCTGGCAAAGGGAATGGAGCTGATGCAATCTCCGACGGTTGCCAAGATGATGGAGAGCGAGAAGGCGGGGATCATCCTGGAGAAGGCAATGTCGCTTCCCATAAAGTTTTCCGACGGGTGGAGAACACACAAAGAAAAACTCACCACGTTGCTGGAGCTGGCCACCCAATCGGACGTCGATGACCTGAAGCGCGCCGTGGGGAGAATGGAAGATCTTCTGCGCGCCATCAAAAAGGAATCCGGAGATCTCATCAGGGAAACCGACGCCGGCGATGACGACAAGGGGTCCGTCGTCAAGTAGCGTGCCCGACGATCCAGACATCTTCCGCCACAACCTCGACTCCTCGACATCCGACGGCTGCAACCTGTGCCCTGAACACTGCGGTGCGATACGCGCTGATGGAGAGATCGGCCGATGCGGCGCGGGATCCACGATCATGCTGGCGGCAGCAACCATCCACCGGGGGGAGGAACCGCCCATCAGCGGCCACAACGGATCCGCAACTTTTTTCTTCTCCGGTTGTCCGCTGGCGTGCTCGTACTGCCAGAACTTTCCCATCAGTCGACTCGCCGTCGGCACTCCCACAACCGTCGACAGGATATCCCGACGGATGCTCCAGCTCGAGAAGCGAGGCGTCCACAACGTTAACTGCGTAACGGGCACACAGTATGCCCCGGAGATCGTCGATGCCGTGCGACGAGCAAGGACGCAGGGAATGAAGATCCCGGTGGTCTGGAACACCTCCGGATACGAAACGGCACAGACCATAGAATTGCTGCGAGGAACGGTCGATATATACCTCACCGACATCAAGTACGCAGACGACCGGGTAGCCATGGAGATCTCCGGAGCAACGGACTACTGGAGAACAGCCACCGGGGCCGCGATGAAGATGCTGGATCAGGTGGGTCCATTGGCGACAGACGAACACGGCATATCCACGCGGGGTGTGCTGATCCGCCATCTAGTCCTTCCCGGTAAACTCGGCGGCACCCGGCGCGTGATGGAGTTCATAAGTAACGAACTTGGCCGGAACGTCCCGGTCAGTCTCATGTGCCAGTACTTTCCGGCCCACAAGGCATCAGATCACGACCTGCTCTCCCGCGAGATCACTTCCCTCGAATGGGAAGAGGCCGTCGAGTGCGTTCGCGCAGCCCGGCTCGAGGTTGGATGGATCCAGGACCCGGAATTTGTCGGCCACTCTTGAGCCACAGCGCTCATGAGCCTATACTGCGATTCGAACACACCCACACTGCGAGGAGAATTTCATGAACCAGGTTTATTTCATGTTCGTGGTTTTCGCGGCTGTCATCGCGCTGGCGATACCGGCCACGGCCCAGGATGACGGGCAAATGGGCTTCGGAGACATGGAAGAGACGGACCCCGGGGAAGAGTCCGCGCAGGATAACGAGGAAGAAAACGAGGAGGACACTTTCCTCGCCGGTGAGGAAACCGAGGAAGAAAAGGCTCTGGCAGCGCCGACGGAAGAGACGGGCACCGGTCTTTACGAAGACCCGGAGACAAAGTACTTCGCGGTGGGCCTGCGGTTGAGGTGGGTCATGATACCGGAGTGGTTTCTCGGTATGTTCGGTGTGGACATACAGACCAGCGACGGCAGACACCTTCTTATCAACAATGTGGGAATCGGTCCTGAGTTCACCTACCGCAAGGACGGTTTCGATATCACCGCCGCGATCTGGTACATGGGGCTCGGCTGGAAAGACACCGTGGCCTTCAAGGGGAGCGACGAAGACGGCGGTAGCTGGGAGGTGGTCACCAACGACCTCAAGGCACTGCTGATCACCGTGGACTTCATCTGGAGCACCTCGATCACCGACTGGTTCGCCATCACCTACGGGGCCGGCCTGGGCCTCGGGATCCCCTTCGGTGACATCGTCCGAACGGAGTCGGCGGAGAACCAGCCGCTGGTGAAGTGCTCTGGACCGAGCGACGCTGACACCTGGTGCAACCCCGGAGAGGAGTACGGCGAAGTCTACGACCTTCCCACCGGCATCGTTCCGTGGGTCAATTTCCTGTTCGGCATGAGGTTCAAACCCCACCGCCACGTGGCCATATATGCGGACGCCGGATTCGGTCTCGGATTCCAGACGGGTCTGCGCGCTTCCTACATTTTCTAAAATCCCAGCCATCCTGACGCACCTTTAAAATCACTTGCCGACAACAATTCGGAACCCGTTTTCTTTCCGTATTGAAAGATTTTTTTCATCCGTGAAATCGCCATTGCCGGGCCAGTTGAATTTTTCATCGTCAGCACAAATCGACTCACCTCCATTTCATTATTGAACTCAAGACCATCGCCGATTTTATATGCCTTCACCGAACCAGGGCATACAATTTGCAATATGTTTCCGTCGAAAGACGGCGAATTCGTTCCGGATGACCCCCCCACATCCATCGAGTTCGCCGTTTTTTTTGTTTAATGAAAGGCCGTTGACGTACTAGTATCCAAAGTTCTGATGGACGCAGGATCACATATCACTCCCTACCTTTTTTGCGAGCGCTTCGCCAAAGGAGGCAGGGCCATCGATCTCCTTCCGCCGAGCGAGCAGGGAGCGACCTTCCTTGCACGCAGCGCAAGATTGACTGTCGTGGTTCAGAAGAACATCGCAGATCACTTCGGCGACGAAAGCGGGAAGATCGCTCGCCTGGTTGCCGACCCATACAACCTGCCTGTCCTGGGAGGGTCTTTCGATCTGGTGCTCGTAACCGCGCCTGGAAAAATCGGCTCTGGAGACGAAATCGAGCAACTGGTCAAATCGGCACGCAACCTGATCAACCCATCGGGTGTAATAGCCATTACCATCCCAAATCGGGATGCCGTCGGCCTGGACATTCAATCGCATTCGAATTTCCCCGATTTTCTGGAGTTCGAACGAAACCTCCGACGTCATTTCCCTCATGTAATGCTCTTTTCCCAGCAACCGCTTCACGGAGCTACTCTCACGCCCCTCGGGAGGCGACCAAACCGAGACGGTCCCGTGCTGGATGACCGAATGATTCCGGAAGGCGGCGAGGTACCCAGTCATTTCCTGGCAGTTTGTTCGCCCAAATTCCAGCGCGTGGACGATACTCTTATCGCCCAGCTCCCCTTCCGAACCCTGTCGGATCAGGTTCGCGCCCGGGTGGAAAAGCTCGAAGGTACCGTCTCCCTGGTCAGGCAGGAAAGCGACAGGCGACTGCGCGACGTAGATTCCCTCAAACAGCGCATTGCACAGCTTACCGATCAGCTCACGAAGACCGAGCTGGACGGTCGCGATCTCGCCGACCGGGCAAAACAGTTTTCGGAACTGGAAGGTGACGTAGCCCGGCGAAAAAAAATGCTGGAGGACATGGAAATCGCCTCCGAGCGCCAGGCAGGTGAACACAGCCGCAACCTCGACGAACTTCACACGGCGAAACGCCAAATTCGAATGCTCGAAAAACAGATCGAGGACGCCCGCAGAATGGACGGGCTGGCGCAACAGGAGCGAGAGGACAACGAAGGCGAGCGCCAGAAACTTGTGACCGAGCTACACGAGGCCCAGGCCAGGCTAAAAACCAAGCAGCGCGAATTGGACGATGTAGTGGAGGAACTCGCCGGAACGCAGGAGGAACTCGCGGCTTTTCACAAGGAAGCCGGCAAACAGCGCCGGGAACTGGTGTCAGCGCGGGAACAGATAAGGCGTCTCGACATCAAGATCGGCGTGGCGGCGGACTCCGAGGCTGATGTTTCCTCCCTCGAAGCGGAGATGGAAAGAATCCGCGAGCACGCATCGACGGAACGGGAACGCCTCGAAAGCAGGATAGACGAAGAGCACCGACAGGTGCTCGAGGAGATGTCGAAGAGAAACGCGGCGATACTCGAGACCCGCAATGTGCAGACCCAGCTGCGCGAGGTTTCCGAAGAACTCGGTCGGGCTGTGCAGGCAAAGGCGGATGAGATCGATCGACAGGAGCACACAATCGCCCTTCTCTCGAGCCGCGCAAATGAGGCAGAGGAGAGAACAGCATCAAGCCAGAAAAAGCTGGAGGAAATCCACAGTGCCCTCCAGGAGTCGGAGATCAAGCTCGCGGAATTGGAGTCTTCCCGCGAACGGGCCGATTCTCTGGCGAACTCCCTCGAGGAAGCCCACAAACAGACCGCTGCTCTACAGGAGACAATCGGGCAGCTCCGCCCGGAGGCGAGCTCTTCAAAAACCGCGCGGCAACGGGCAATCGTAGCCGAGACTGCGGTATCGGAACTGGAGGACCTCCACCAGAGACTCAACGTTGAAAAAACGGAACTGGAGACCACGATCACCGACATGAAGGGCCGGCTCACCGTGTCCGAATCCGATCTCGCGGAATCCCACGCGCATAACGTCGAACTGGAAACGGGCCTCGCGGAATCCGGGAAACAGGCGTTGGAGTTGAAGAATGACATCACCAGTGCGTTATTTGCGCTCGCAAAATCGGAAGAGGGAGCCGATGTCCGCGCCATGGACGTGGGCCAGCGAATTGGTGAAATGAATTCGGAGCTGGAGCGCCTGCGGGAGGAGAACGAAACGGAGCTTCTCCTTGTCAGGGAGGATCTTGAGACGGAACTCAGACAAACCAACTCCCTGTTGGAGTCCCGCCAGGGAGAGATCTGGGAACTTCGAGAAGAAGTCGTCAGGCTACAGGCCCAGGTGGCGGCAAGCGCCGCAAGTGGTTCCAAGGAAGGTACCACAACCGATTTCCAGCGCACCCTGGCCGAACAGGAGGTCCTGATCAACGAGATCTCCGCGGAGCGCGACCGGCTTCGCGACAACGATGAGAAGAAAAACCGATCTCTGGAGAACCGAAAGAAAAACCTCAAGATCCTGGCCGCCCTGCTCAGGAGGGAGCGCGCGAAAAATCTCGGAATCATTCCGGACGAGGATCCCACCGCGCAAGAGGTTCGGGACGACGACGAAACGATGACGCGCAAATCGCTGGTTACGCGGGAGCTTGACATAGCCGCCCTGATAGCGGAGGCGGGCGGACAGATCACCGACGACATGGTCGATGACCTGAAGGACGATGGCGATGTGAACGATGACTTACCGACCGTCAAGCTGAAGCCCAACACCGACGACGCAATAGGCGCGGAACTCGAGATAGAAGCTGTCATGAACAGCGTCATCAAGAAAAAGCCGCAAACCAAGCCCGATGATTCTTAAGGTATGTTGACACTGACGACGGTTGATGTATGACCAATTGCCCTGAAACGCGAAAGTGGCGGAATTGGTAGACGCGCAGGCTTCAGGTGCCTGTGCCCGCAAGGGTGTGGGGGTTCGAGTCCCCCCTTTCGCACCAAGGCTCAAGCATCCGGGATTGGGGGGCAAACGAGCCTGAGTTCGAGAGTACCTTGCCCCCGCCACTCATCTTCGGACAACGACGCAGCAACGCGGATCATGGGTGGAAGGTTCCTGGAAAAATGACCCATGCGGGGACCAAAGGCAGAAACGGATCCGGTAGGCGTCTTGAGTTCCAGCTTCAGATGATTGGCACCGACCACTCGGCTTTCAAGGACATCGAGACCTGTGATCTCGAATACCGGCTCGGGGTTGCCGTTGCCGAAGGGGCCTAGTCGATCCAGATCTTCGAGGAGTTGTATCTTCAACTGTGACGCGTTCAGGCCGGAGTCGCACACCATCTGGGTATCCTGCAGCACCGTCGATTCACTCCTCGCGAAATCAACCAGCGCACTTTTCAGATTTTCCAGCTCGGTGCGCCTGACCATGAACCCCGCAGCTTCCTTGTGCCCCCCGTAGCGTACGAGTGTGTGCGCGGCCTCAACAAGACTCTGATGAAGATTTAACAGACCCGAAGCACGCGCCGAGCCGACTCCCACGTCACCGTCGAAACCAATCACGTAGGACGGCTTCGAGAACTCCTCCACCAGTTTCGCGGCCACTATTCCGATCACACCCGGGTGCCAGCCGTCCCCGGCAAGGACCAGCGCGGGTTGATCCTGCATTTTCATCTGTTCGATCTGTCGTCTGGCCTCCTCGGTTACCTTCTCCTCGATCCTGCGGCGTTCCCTGGTCAACTTCTCCAGCTTCTTTGCGAGCATCGCGCAATGCCCACCACCACCAGACACCAGGAGATCGAACGCATCGTACGCATCAGCCACTCTCCCCGCAGCGTTCAACCTCGGAGCAAGCTGGAAGGAGATGTGGTTTGCGCGGATCTTGTCGGCTCTGATCTTGCTGGTTCTGAACAGCGCATCGACCCCGGGCCTCCTGGAGGCGGACATCTGGCGCAACCCGTAACTTACCATGATCCTGTTATTTCCCTTGAGTAGCGCAACGTCGGCAACGGTGCCAAGCGCCACCAGATCCAGCAGAGATCGCGGATCCACGCCATCTCGCCCCAGGCGGCCCAACTCCACCAACCTGGCTCGAACGGCCGCCGCGAAGTAGAAGGCCAGCCCCACGGCAGCCATTGTCTTGTCCGGAAAATCACAATCGGCGCGCTGTGGATTGATGAACGCCAGCGCATTTGGATGGGAACCCTCCACCCGATGGTGGTCAATGACAATCACATCGACTCCCAGCTCGGCCGCCCGCTCCATTGCTTCGTGGTCACTGGTCCCGCAGTCGACAACTATGATGAGGCTACACCCGGATTTCACCAGACGCTCGACCACATCAGGCCCCAGACCGTATCCCCCGGTGAACCTGTCCGCGATAATGGTCTCGGTCTCCACCGACAGCTCCCGTAAAAAGTTCACCACCAGCGCGGCGCTGGCCACACCGTCCACGTCATAGTCGCCGAACACACCAACCCGCTCTTTTTGCCTTATGGCCTCCACTGCGCGTTCTGCGCCGTCAGAGAGACCGGCCATTTTTCCGGGAAGAAGGAGCCGCGCGAGTCTGGGTTCCAGGTGATCACGCGCCGCATCGATCTCGCCAAGGCCCCTGTTCACCAGGCATGTGGCCAGGATCCGGCTGACCCCCAACCCGTCGACGAGGCCGTCCACCGCCTGAACGTCGGGCCCGGCGACTCTCCATGTCGCCTGAGGAAGCACTGCTACGCCTTTTTCTTGCTAAAACGTGTGTCGAGCCAGCCCACGACCGGCGAGGCGACAAAGATGGAAGAGTAAGTACCGATGAGGACTCCGATGAGGAGCGCCACGGCGAAATCTCTGATGGTGGTGTTCCAGCCTACGGTCAACAGCACCGTGACCACAAGAAGAGTTGTCATGGATGTCAGTATCGTGCGGCTCAGGGTCTGGTTGATAGAGAGGTTGATCACGTGCTCCATCTTCCGCTCCCGGACCTTGCCCAGGTTCTCCCTGATACGGTCGAACACAACGATGGTATCATTGAGCGAGTAGCCCACGACGGTCAGCAGGGCCGCCACCGTCGCCAGGGTAACGTCGATTCTGAGCACCGTAAAAATACCCAGGGTGATGATGACATCGTGGATCAACGCCACCACCGCGCCGGGCGCGAACCTCAGGTCGAAACGAACCGCGATGTAGAGCATGATGAACAGAAGGGCGAACCCCAGGGACGAGACGCCCGCCACCCTCAGCTGATCGCCCACTTTGGGGCCGACCCACTCGGACCTCATCTTGACGGCCCCCGCTCCAAAGGGCTCTGCCCGAAGCCCGTCCATGACCCTCTCCGATACGCCCTTTAGATTGATCTCGTAGACACGCATGTTCTGATGCGGCCAGGTGCAGGTCACGCTCTCACAATACTTGGCGTCTCCCCCTTCTTTCGCATCAGCAGCCTCTTCGGGCTCATCGTTCTCAACCTTCTGCACCGCGACCGGCTCCGAAATATGCTCGGCCAGGACGAACCCCGCATCCTTCACCACCGATTCCAGTCTGGTGATCTCGACCTCCCTGGCAATGCGCACAGTGAGCTTGTCCCCACCGGGAGACACTTCGAAGCGGCTGACCTCGTTGCCCTCCAGGGCCTTCCCTACCTGTGCCTCGGACGCTTTGGCCTGCTCATCGGAGACGGCGGAGATGGCCTGAAGCCGTATCAGGTACTCGGACTCGTGCGCCCCGAAAGTCTGGACGTCGCTTCCGATAAAACCGAGCTTCGCAAGCGTGTTTCGAATCTGGGCCGACCCCACCTTCCCCTTGAAATTCACCTGGATCTCGGTTCCGCCCATGAAGTCGATCCCGAACTTGGGACCAACTCCGAAAATGGCGCCGAGACACAGCAGGACGGCTATCCCGGACAGCACCAGGAAAAACTTCCGTCGGATCATAAAATCGAACTCTGTTGTCTTCTTGAAAAACTGCATGGGCTCAGATACTCAGGTTCTCCGTCCTGCGACGGGTCATGAAATCCAACACAATCCGGCTGATGAAAATGGCCGAGAACATGCTGGCCACAATGCCGATCAGCAAGGTAACGGCAAAGCCCTTGATGGCGCCAGTGCCGTATTGCAACATCACGACGCCCGCGATGAAAGTAGTTATCTGCGCGTCGAAAATAGTCCAGAAGGCTCTCTTGTATCCGGCATCCACTGCGGCCCGCGGTGACTTGCCCCCGCGCAGCTCTTCGCGAATGCGTTCGTATATGATGACGTTCGCGTCCACCGCCATTCCGATGGTAAGAATGATCCCCGCAATACCCGGCAGTGTGAGAGTGGCTCCCACTCCCCCGAGGATACCGGCGATGAATATTGCGTTGGAGATGAGGGCCACATCGGCCGCGACCCCGGCTCCCCTGTAGTAAAGGAGCATGAAAAGAATGATCACGATGCCCGCGATCATGAACGCCAACGAACCCATCTCGATGGAATCATGTCCCAGGGCCGGACCGATGGTGGTCTCGGTCACCGGCTTGACGGGCGCGGGCAGGGCGCCGGCGCGAAGCACCACGACCAGATCCTGGGCGTCCTGGTACAGTTTCTGATAAGACTCGAACCCGCCCAGAGTGATCCTGGCCTGCCCACCTGGAATCTTCTCCTGAATGGTGGGAGCGGATTGTATCTTGTCGTCGAGCTGGATCGCCATGCGCCGCTTGACGTTGGCCTCGGTCAGGTCGCCGAACATTTTTCCGCCGGCCTGGCTGAAGGAGAGGGAGACGTACGGCTGACCCGTATTGTCGTCGTTGTATACCGCCGCGCTGTCCACGTACTCACCGGTGATCCCGGCGGTTCTCTCCAGGTAGTAGGTTCTCCACGATACGTCGGCGGTGGGGTTGCCCGCGCCGTCGCGCATTCGTTCTTCCTCGTAGGCTATGGTACGATTGTCCGGAACCTCGACGTCCTTGAGGAAGGCCTTGAGGAGTTGCCGGCCGCTCTTGCCCTTGGGATCGTTTTTCGCCTCCAGGTAATATGAAACGACCTGGCCGTCATCACCCGCCGACACCCGCTCCTGCTTGATCTTGACCGGCCCGCCCTTATCCTTCTCGGCCTTGAGCTTCTCCGTTATCTTTTCACCGCCGAAAAATTCCTTGGAGCCGATCTCGTCCACGATCTTGAACTCCAGACGGGCAGTCTGGCTGATGATCCGCTTGATGCGAGCCACCTGTTTCTCATCGACACCGGGAATCTCCACGATGATGTCAATCCCACGGGGAACGACGCTCGTGTTTACCAGGCCGAGCTCGTCGATCCGGTTGCCGATGGTCTCGATGGCCTGCTTGACGGCCATCTGCCTGGTCTCATCGACCAGATCCTCCAGGAGGGTCATGTGGGAAGTGGCGCCCTCCTCCATCTCGACGATGACGGACCGCCTGAAATCCTTGAGTATGTCTTTTGCGTCCTGCGAAGAGCGAACAGCCTCGGAAGGGAAGATCAGATCGAACTTGTAATCGGCTTCCCTGCTGCGCTTGATTTTTACTCCCGTGATCTCGCCCTTCTCGGCCAGCGTGTCGACAATGGCATCGGCCATGTGATTGCGCTTGTCCTCGACCGCCGCCTCGACTTCCACTTCGTAGATAAGCCTCAGGCCACCCTGGAGATCGAGACCGAGGTTGATACCCGGGAACCAATCTCTAATAAACCCTGGGAGGGGATCCTTGCCGTCCTTGCCGGCGGGCTTGTCCACGATGGTGGTCACGGACGCCGCGACAGCCAGAATGATCAGAAGCGAAGTAAAAATGACTCGCCAAATCCACTTGCGTTCCACTATTTTTTCTCCGGGTTATCCGCGCTGTACAGGCCGCCTACCTGCGATCTGAGCACTCGCACACGCACCTTCTCGGAAATCTCGATGGTCAGCGTCTTGTCCGAAATACCCGTCACCCGGCCGATCATCCCGCCGTTGGTCACGACCTCGACGCCCTTTTGAATCGCGCTCAACATCTTCTGGTGGTCCTTCGCCTTCTTCTGCTGGGGCCTGATGAGAAGGAAATAAAACACGGCGAACATGACAACCATCATTATGATCGAAGTCGGAGAACTCATGCTTCCGCACGGGCTGGGAGACCCTCCGCTCGGCGCTCCGGTCTCGGAAGCGCCTTCAACACCCGTAGCAGGCGCTTCCCCGCCGGCCGAAGCCCCCGCGCCCGCCGGTTGGGCCAACGCGAAAGTAGATGTAAAAATGGCGTTTGTCACTTGTAACTCCTTATAATCGCACGTACACGCGCCGGAATACCCCGGTAAAAAGGCCGACCACTACTACCAAAAGGCAATATAAGGGTCAAGCAAACGTTTTCGTCTTTATGCAGCCGGATTCAGACGTTGATGGACATTGACCGTGAGCGGAATGAAAGATACAGTTTTCCATCTCAACAGATGCATTTTTCAAGGAGATTCAAATGAATCAGGGACCAGTTAACTACGGTGTCGATCAGGCCCTTACGCTGTTACGACAAATCCCATCCGACAGATCCAACCAGAAAATGGTGGTCAGTATTGTCCGACAGACCCTGGAGAGCACTGGGATCAATATCCCGGCGCTGCTCGAAGCCGCGACGCTTCGGCAGGACGAAGTGACCAACGAAATCGTGAGGATCCAGGGAGAGATTGCCTCGTATCACCAGGCCATCGAAGAAAAGACGGTAATAGTCCAGCAATACCAGGAGCAACTCGCTGAAATCGGATCCCTGAGGGAGCGATTCGAGGAATAATATTCATCATGACAACAGCCAATAAGAAAACAGGAACAACGATTGTACTGATCGCCGCGGCCCTCCTCGCGATAGGATGCGGCGCGGGCCAGTACGGATTCGCCAAAAAATATGTGCCCCTCGGCGACGAGGATGATTTCTGGGAGCAATCCAAGGCCTTCACCTACGAGGCCGTCAACACCGACCCGGCCGACTACGAGGACAAGCTCATCGGGTGGTTCGGCGTCGTGCAGAAGGTAACTCCAAAGGACGACGGCAAGTACGAGGTTCGGATGGCACACCGGAAGCACCAGCCACGTCACTTGTGCAGCTCCGATTCCATCAGATCTTGCCGGGTGACCGTTCACTTTCGGAGTTCGGGCTCTTTCTCCGCGCTCCTCGATCTTCGCCCCGAGGACACCGCAGCCAGCCTGGACAAGATACAGCCGGGCACCCTGATGCGCGTCTACGGCAAGGTCCGCTGCAAGGAAAACGACGACGAGGAAATGGTATGCGACTACGACGACATGGGCGGCGTGTTGCTCGACGGGGCCTACTATCGACAGTGGCCGGTCAGACTCTTCGTGACCACCCGATCCGCGTCCGAACTCAAACGCTAGTTTTCATTCTTCAGCTTCGCGTAAAACTCCCGGGCCAGCCTCAGCAACGATCCCTCGTCGAGACCGCTCCGTGAAATCATCGGCAACTCTATCAACGGCACGGTAACAAGGGACTTCAGACGTTTCATGCTCTCATCATGCTCCCGCCGGGCCCCCACCTCCACCGCGGACGGAAGGAGCCAGTCGGGGATGGGCTTACACGACTCCACTTCGCCCACCAGATTTTCCAACTCCTCGGAAGCTTCCGAGGCAGCGATCATGTTTATTACTACCCGCTCCACCGGGAAACCGCGCTCGTTCAACGCCTCCAGCAGCTCGAGCACCTCGCTGACCGGCATCTCCTCGGGAATGGTCACCGGGATCACCTCGAACCGCGAACGGTCTTTCATGATCTCCACGCGTTGCGCCGCCTCCTCCCGTATTCTCCCGGCTGGCACAGCTGAAACTATCGCCCCGGGGAGCGAGAGAATATCCAGGCCGTGGCCAGTGGCAGGGGAATCGAAAACAACCAGATCGTACTCGGGTACGCCGTCCGTTTCATTGAGGGCATGGTGTGTTGCCTTGCCGAGCATGGACCACTGCGCCAACCCGGGCACCGCATCGAAGAACGCGTTGACCAGCCTGCTACCAAAGACTATCCGGTGAAGGGTCCTGCTCGGAAGGACCATGAGACCGTACTCCTCACGAGACGACACCGGATTGAGGTTGACCACGTGGAGGTTCTCGTTCGCCTTGTGAATGCCATTCTCGAGGGTCACCCCTCCGAGAAGCTCGGAGTAGCGAAGGGGCGCGTTGGTGAGACAGACCAGCGTACGCTTGCCCATCTTTGCCGCGCACACACCCAGAATCATCGACACCGTGGTCCTTCCCACGCCGCCCTTGCCGGCGACGACGACGAACCGCTTGTCGAAGAGGTCTACCATTACTTACGGGAAGAAGAGTTCCTCCAGCCTTTGCGCACGGACTCGACGAAACGCTCGCCATCCTCGCGGACAACTCCACAGACGCGCGTGCGCCATGGCCCCATGACCAGAATAACGCGGTTCCTTCCGTCGCCCTGCGACACCCACTGGTAAAGCGCCAGATCCACGATCACCCCGGCTGCCACGATTCCCGCGCCGACGAGCGCCAGCAACGGATATCCGGACCTCAGCCCGTCCACGAGATACTGCACACCCACCCACACGCCGACAGCCAGACAGCCGAAGCCGATGAGGAGATGAACGTAGCGTTTACGATTCTCAAACCTGGCCGCCTCGAGGGATTCGATGGGCGAAACGGTCCTTGTCTCGCGAAACACCTTTCCCATGATGGACCACTTGACGTCGAGGGTCATCGATCCGCCGCTCACCGTCACAATTGCGCGTCGTCTCAGCATCAGCAGGAAGCGCCCGATCAACGCCAGCACCCCGCGAACGAGCGCAAACCCCGTAATGATCGCCACCACCCGGATCGGCGCCCAGCTCAACCTGCGGGCCAGGTGTCCGTCGATCCGCGCTTCCACGTTCTTGTCGTTTGAGGATTCGTTTTCAGTCATCATTGCCGCGTAGAATAGCCCATAGACCCCACATTGAACAACAATAAGGTTGATTGGTGAACACCACGCGGAACAAGGGTGACTGAATTCATTCCTTTAGGCCATGTGACCTCTTACTAATCGCACGCGCTGCAGTCGCAGACCAGATGTACGCCTCTGTCTTTCAACGTCGCAATGTTCGCGGCTTGGTCGTCGCAATCGATAGGGTTGTCCGTGAAATCGGCGTAGCAACCATCGGCGAAAGATGCGTTGTTCACCAGCGGGGTAAGGTCGGTAACGTTGTTCATCCAAAAATAAATGGTATCAAGGCCGGTCATCGAAGCCACGGCGTCGATGTACGATATGTCGTTTTCCCTGAGGCCGAGGCTCCATAGGCCAGTTAGGGACGCGAGCGGGTCGATGTCCGATATCTCATTTTTACTGAGGGATAGGCTGTCTAAATTATTGAGGGAGGACAATGGCGATACATCGGAGATCAAGTTTCTACTCAACACGAGCCCGATGAGTTGGGTCAAGCCGGAAAGCGGTGAAACATCCGAGATTTCGTTGTGGTACAGGTCCAGATAAAAGAGTTGGGTAAGTCCGGCCAGAGGCGATAGATCGTCTATCTGGTTCTCGCCTGCGTACAGGGCTTCCAACGCGCTCGCGCCGGCCAGTGGGGAGAGATCGAAGGAAGAGTAGTTACCCTCAATTTTAACCGTAATGAGATTCGGCATGCACTCCAATCCGGTAAGATCGGTTATGTAGTGTTCAGGCGCCGAAACGTACGCCACCGATGCGATAGAAACGAAGTATGTTATCTCGGCGACGTCCTCGGCAAGGATGTCTGCGGTGCAAGTGTCTGTAGTGTTGTCGAATATGCCCAGGCTCAAGCACACGGACAATTCGAAGTTGGGGTCCGGAAAGTGGAGCACACCCTCGCAGGTGAATTCGGTGTCGGTGTCCGTGTCGGTATCGGTATCTGCATCCGTGTCGGTGTCACCATCCGCGTCGGTATCGCTATCGGAATCGACATCGCCGCCGTCCGGTGTACCGCTCTGACCGCCTCCCAACCAACAACCGCACACGGCCACGGTAGTGCAGAGCAAGAACATCGGCCCCAAAACGGCCACTCTATTTACGGCCATGCAACCTCCTCGTACCCTGTGTACACACCGTATGGTCCGTCGCCCCACACGGAAATTACGTGGTACAGACCGATGTCCCCCGTGTAGCCATCGTGCTCGATGTACTCGTCTATGATGTACGGGCCGTAACCTCTTGTTCCTGTTGGCGAGGGACCTGAAACGATCCAGGGTGTCGACAACCGGGCCGTGCGGGCACGAACGTTTTCATCATCAGGGTCGTTCATTAAGTGATTTGACATCAGAACGATAACGCTCTCCTCGCTGCTGGCGGAACGGATCAGCTTGGCGGACAACTCGCCGAAGAGATCGATTCGATCGGCTTCTACATAAGGCCAGCATTCGTTTTCATTCATATAGTTGTCACACAGTGGGGCTCCGGGGTAGTGGGTCAGCGATACCGCGTCTTGTTCATTCGTTGACCAATCCGAGCCGTTCCAATACCAGACGGTCGGTTTGCCTGAGGCGGTTTCCTTGAAGATATCCACATTTCTTATATACGCCAGAAACAACCCGCTCTTTCGGTATGGTCGACCGGAGCCGTAAAGCAGTAAACCGCCCCTTGCGGTTGCCGGCACGGAAGCGTTGTACAAATTGCAAAACCTGGAGTCTCCGCCCGGGCACACGGACTCGAAATCCGCCGCAGTGATCTCGATCGCCGCAACCTGGATGAAGCGAGCAGGTTCGTTGTAGGGAGATGTTTCATCGATCGAGAACGGGGGCACATTGGGATAGCATTTATAAAAGTTGAGGCCGTCAAACGAGCAGCCGGTCCATGAAGTAGGTCGTGTCCTGGGATCACTGCTGTCGATTTCTCTAGGTGGGTAACTTCCACCCGGGTGAATAGCCGTGGAGTACCACAACATCACCATTTCAAATGGAAAACCCAAGAACGTCGGATGCGCCACCACCACGCCTGTGGGCACGGTGTATTGAGGTTCGATGTAACCGTACAATGTTTTGTCGCCCCAGAAGCCGGAGGAGGTCGGTTCAAGCTCCGGGGCGATATCATAGTGCACACCAGGCACCATCTGCGGCAGGAATATGCCGCTATTGAGGGCCGATTCTACAATGAGCACGTTGACGCCGTCCTCCGGAGTGTTGTCCCATGAAATCGCCATCATATCGTTGCAGTTGGCATCTCCGGGACAATCGAACAGCGGATGAAATCCCGTCCGAGTGTCGCCCATGTAGTAAATGGTTCTCCCCTGAAACTCCACGCTCATACCGAGGTCGGTGCCTCCATGATATTCCTTGTAATGAGGAACCGAGTAAATGGGGCTAGAGTATTCCTGTCTGTACCTCCGAGAAACCAGTATTCGTCACTATAGTTTGGTCGCGTATTGTGGCCGTATGATGGATCAAGCAATGCGTTTTCTAAATGAAAAATCCCGTTGACTGCCTCCGTTATGGGACCCCATAGATCCATCAACCTCCACTCTGTGGTGATCAACCATGCCTCTTCTTCCACTTCCTCGAAGGTCCAGGAATTTGGATCCCGTTCCAAGTCCTGCTCGACAAGGGACAGGAATTCTATGATGCCGGACTCCATATAAGCCTCGGCCACGTCACTTATCGTTTCGCGTCCGGTATCCACGGGCGCGATAAGTTCCACGAGCGTGTCGAACATTTTCCACGCGTCGTTCGTGTATTTTAGCGTGTCGTACACTCCGGTCGCGGCGATCTTATTCACCGGGTCGATGAGCACCGCCACCTCGTCGAAATACTCCGAACTCCAGTACAGAGGAGTTATTCCGGGCTCCACGTCCGATATGTGGATACCGTACACCGTGTAATACGGCTGGTATACGAGCGCCTCGACGCCGACCCTACTCGTGAGCTCGTTATAGCCTTCGTTTATCGCGGTGATAGTGTCCGTGCCCACGTAGCCGCAATCCTCGGTTGCGGTCAGCCCGAACCGGTACGAGTACCAGAAGTCCCAGTACTCGACGATCAGCAACGGCTTATCCGAAGCCTTGATGTTATTGATTCCGGACGTTGACACGCCCGGCGCGAACTCGGTGAGAACGATGAGGTCGTACGGCGCGAGATTCGTCGTGCCCCTTACCTGATAACTCTTCATGACCGTCACCGTGTAGCCAAGGTCGATGAAATGATCCTCGATTTCATCCTCTTGATTATAGTACCCGTTGGCGACGAAAAGGACGTTCAAGGGATCGGGCGGGTCGAGAGCCGAGGCGACGGACGGCGAAACAATGCCCACCGTCAGAACCAGCAACGCCACTGTGCGCACAACGGCAACTCCGCCGAGAATGGAACGTTTTGCTACGTGTGACATAGTCGACTCCTTTCGCTTTATTCCGGCCAAATGGCCGGAATAAGCCTGGGTGTTAAATCTGGCTTTCTCTCCACCGTTTTCATATTGCTTTGGCCAACAATGCCACACTTCCTTCTTTTCTTTCCTCGAAACTCGTTCGCCTGCAAGGAGGCCAGTGCGACGGCATGTGGGATCGGCGCCATGTCGATAACCGAACCTACAAACAACAATAAGGTAGCAACTTGAAATCTTCATTTTGTGATACCATCGGAACCGTTAATTTAAGAAAGGGACGTAAACTATGAAAACACTCATTACACTCGTGACAATCGCCGTCATCGCGGCGGGAACCTTCGGCTGCGGCCCAACTTTCGTGCGCGGCGACGAGGTGGAGGGGCTCGACGACTACGCCATGAGCACCGGGCTCGACAAGAAAGATCTGGAAAAGCTCTTCGACCAGAACATCAAGTCCCTCATGGAATCGGCGATCGTCGCCAAGTGGAAGACCGAGCCGGAGCCCCCGGTCGTGTCCATCTTCCCAATCGCAAACGAGACGAGCGAGCACGTGCGCGATCAACTCGACGCCCTGCTTTCAAAGATGGAAACCAATCTCATCAACGGCGGCGTCGCGACCATCGTGGATCACGAGCGCCAGTTGCTGCTCATCGAGGAGGTCAAGACGCAACAGGGCGCGGCCTTCAACGAATCCCACGCAACCCAGGTGGGGCGACAGCTCGGAGCCAAGTTTTTTCTCACGGGAAAGGTGCACGACGCGGCCGAGCGCGCAGAAGGGGAGCGACGCGTCCAGTACTTCCTGTTCATGAAGGTGGTCGAAGTGGAAACGGGAATAGTGCGATGGCAAAATGAGGCAAACCTCACAAAAGGCCTCGTCAAATAGAGGATGATTCGCCCGGGCACAATCTGCAACCTTGCCGCAGTCTTGATCACGCTCGTTCTCGGCGCCTGCGCGGGATACGAGGGCGACGTCAAGGAAATCCGCTCTTCCCTGCTGGCCGGAAACGAGCTTCGCGCTCTTCACATGGCGAACAAGGCCCTGGAGGTGGAGGAATCCGACCACTACCCCATCGATCTGGATGGCGAGAACGCCCTCCTGGTTCTGGAGCGGGGCACCATCAAGCAGGGGCTCGGCGGCTACAAATCGTCTGCTCTCGATTTGCGGATCTCCGACAAACATCTGGAGATGCTGGACGTCAAGAACGACACCGCCGGAAACATCGGCAAGTGGCTCTTCTCCGACGACTCCACCGTATACAAGGCGCCCCCTCACGAGAAGCTCCTGCTCAACACGCTCAACATGATCAACTATCTCTCCATCGGCGATCTGGAGAGCGCCCGCGTCGAGGCCCGCCGGTTCACAATCATGCAGGATTATCTGAAGGACCAGGTCTCTCCCGACGAGGCCGGGCTCGGCCTTGGCGATTACCTGGCGGGCTTCACCTTCGAGATGTCCGGCCGAAGAGAGCAAGCTCTGGGTCATTACGACAGCGCGCTTGAGGCGGGTGATCACCCATCCCTCATCGCTCCGATACGGCGGCTCGCGGCATGCGACACCTACCGCACGGACCGGATCGAGAAGCTGCTGGAGCCCGTGGAGGAAGGATCGCCCGGACCGATCTGCGAGAAGAATTCCCAAAAGACGGGCACGATCCTGGTGGTGACGTCCCTGGGCCTGGCGCCCCACAAACAGGCCAGGCGAATCCCGATAGGCGCGGCGCTGGTGATCGCCGCTCACGTGATGTACGGCCCTGCCCTGAGTTCCGGCAACTCGAGCAGGGCGAACGAGCTGTCCGCCAAGGGACTTCTCAAATGGGTCATGTTCCCGGTGATGAAGAAGACCCGCCCAAGATTCAAACGCGCCCGGGTGACGGTGGATGGCGAACCCATCGCGGCGGAGCTGGGCGAGAACGTCACAGAACTGGTGATCGACGCCTGGGATCGAATCAAGGGGACCCTCATGGTGGCTGCCATCACCCGGATGATCACCCGGGCGGTGGTCGGCGAGGCGGCCAACCAGGGGGCAAAAGCGGGTGGCGCCGCAAGCGGACTGGCGCTGCTCGCCCAGTTTGCCGTCGAGGGCGCCATGACCGCCGCGGACACTCCCGACACCCGGTCGTGGGTGACGCTCCCCTCGATGATCCTTGTGTCCAGGAAGGAAGTCCCCGCCGGAAAGCACAAGGTGTCCGTGGCCTTCTCCGGCCAGGCCGGATCGACACAAGTCGACAAGACGGTCAACGTACCCCCCGGCGGATTTTCCGTCGTATCGGTCGCGTCCATGCGATAATGGTTGTTTAACGAGTTCCAGGTGTGGGAGGAGTAAAATGAAGATAGTACTCCTTGTTGCTTTGTCCATCCTCATGGGCTGCCCCAGTTGTTCGAGCAACAGCGGGAGCGGCCCGGACTCGGGGACGGATACCGACACAGACACAGACACAGATTCGGATAATGACACAGATGCCGATACAGATACAGATACAGATGACTGCGTTCATCCCACAGTAGTTGAGGACTGTAATGACGGTTGGTGTACGACACCTAATGGATGCTATATTTTTGGAGAGGAAGACGACGTCCCGTGTAGTGGAGTATTTCAGGACAAGCAAACACAAGTTACACTGACCCATTCTTTCATTATAAGGCAACAGGAGATCACTCAGGAAGAGTGGACAACTGCGGGCTTCCCGAACCCATCAACAACTCCCCACAACGTAAGCAAACCGGTGGGTTTCATCGACTGGTTCGAAGCGCTCGCGTACTGTAACTATCTCTCGCAGCAAGAAGACCTGGACACGTGCTACAATCTCACCGGTTGCACCGGAACCATCGGCGACGGCTGCCCGCCGGAGGACGTTTGGGGATGTGGCGATAACACCTTCAATTGTACTCACGATGTGCACAAGTACCCAAACTTCTACGAATGCCCAGGCTACCGGCTGCCCACATCAGCAGAGTGGGAGTACGCCGCGCGGGCTGGAACCACTACCTCAAACTACAACGGAGAAATCACGACCGAGGGATACGTATGTGAAGAGGAGCCATCGGCGGAAGATATAATGTGGTACTGCAACAACACCACCGAGATAAAGCCGGTCGGCCTGAAGCAGCCCAACGAATGGGGACTGCATGATATGCTGGGAAACATCTGGGAGTGGACGGACTATGTTTACAAAGGACTGAGCCTGGAAGAAACTGTAGGTCAAACTGGAGATGTTATCGATCCGGTCGGAGACGGCGAGGGGAATCGAAGGGATCTCCGAGGCGGTTCCTACCGACGGATGGCTTGTCGAGTCACTGTTGCTTATCAATTCGGAACCAGTCCTTATTATAGATTTATCGACACCGGCTTCCGTCCGGTACGAACCCTGAATCCCCCACCACAACCCGACGCGGGAGTCGACGCCGGGAAGTGAGCGGTCTTCGCGCCCTTCAAACTACGAAAACGTAATCCGCAACCGGTGCGGATTTTCCGTCGTATCGGTCGCGTCCATGCGTTAAGATGACTACGGAGGAACAATTATGAAAAAAATACTTATCGTAAAGTGCGTCGCATTTACGGTCGCGGCGCTCTCGCTCTTCGTCGCAGCCGATGCGTCTGCCCTGGACGGCTACCAGGATCGGCGGGGGCTGTTCGCGGGGGTCGGGATCGGCGGCGGCGCCGCAATTCAAAACGACAAGGTTGGCGGCGACATGCTGCTGGACGTCCAGATAGGGGGCGCTCCCACCAAGCGGGTCACCTTTGCCCTGGACCTTGATGTCAGGTTCCAGCTCGTCGACGGAAACTCCAACTGGTATCTGGTGCCCGGACCCGAGTTCAATTTCTTCCTGAGCGACGCCATCTTTATGCGGCTCGCCGGTGGGCTCGCCTTCATGTTTCCCGAGGAGGACGTCATGGGGAAGAGCATGACCCTGGGTATGGATGTGTCCCTCGGCGTGGGCTACGAGTTCTTCGTCAACTCAAACTGGGCCATCGATTTTGCCATCGAAGGGGACTACTTCCTTCTGGACAACATCGAGGACGTGGTTGCCATCGGTTTCACCATCGGCATGAAGTTCTACTAGACATGAAAACTAAATATATGGCCGGGATGGGGTTACTACTATTCATTTGCCTTTGCATGGGTTGCAACGGGTCATCGCCCGTCGCCGAAACAATCTCAAACAGTCAACCGGACGAGAAAATCGAAAAGACCGACTTGCGCGAGGGGCCCTCCGGAGAGCTGCTCTCGGGGCTGGTCGCGCCTCCTCTTGTCGGTGAAATAGGCAATGCCCCTGACGGAATTCTGGAGGAGGGGGCAACCGGGCGCAACGACCTGCTCGATGCGACCAAAAAGGCCCTTTCACAAAACCGCGCACAAGATGCGGTGGCCATCGCCGACGTGCTGGTGCTGACCAATCCCGGTGACATGGAAGTGCTGGAGCTGCGGGGGCGGGCGCTCATCGCCCAGGGCAACGAAGAAGACGGGCGCGGAGATCTTAAAAAGTGTTGCGAGGCGGGTCGGAAGAGCTGTTGTCCCTGATGAAGCTGAATTCGAGCACCCGGTGCAACGTCCAATACCCCAGAGAGGAGAACCCATGGGGTTAATTGGCGTATCAAGCAGGTTTAGTCGATATCTATCGCTCCTGATTTTCGTGTGCATAGCCGCGTTGCATCAACCCGTCTTCGCCGGCAAGGCCCCCGGAGGATTTTCCGAGAAGGAGCTCAACTCCATAAGGCCCCTGCTCCGAAAACACGGTCTGGTGGGCCTGTCGGAAACGGACGCGAAGGGCAACCCCACGTCGATGACGCTGGCCGTACGGGTAAAAGCTCCCAGGGAAATAACCTTCAAGACGATCGAGGATCCCGAAAACTATTATTACCTGTCCACATTGCTAAAAGAAAACATCATCATCCAGGAGCACGAGGGCGCCAAGGCCTGGTCCTGGGCATCGCGCCACAAGCTCTTCAGTTTCACCGGGATAAACACCATCGCCCTCTTTCCGCCACGGCGTGCGGACGTGGCCTTCACCAAAAGCAACATCGGTTCGGGCAGCTTTACTTTCAACTTCTACGAGGACGGCAAGAACCACACGATTGTCGTTCTGTCGGGCATTCTGGACGTGGAGAGCTCCGAGTGGCTGATCCGCTTCCTCGTGGGCGGCAACCCGGCCATGCGGGAGGCCATGAATGTGGCCATCGGCGCGATGCTTATCAAGGGAATGAAGTCTCTGGCGGAGAAAATGGCCAGGGGAAAGAAGCTGGCCAAACACCGAACCCGGGGCAAGGCGGGCGGAACCATGCGCGTCGTATCTTCCTCGGAGTTAAAGCGACTCGCGCCGCTTCTGGTAAGAGGTCAGGTGATCATCTCCGACTCTCGATCGGGTGGCAGATTGAGACAAGCTACAGTCATCGAGGTGGTAAACGCGCCCGCCCAGAAGGTCCTGGACGCTATCAGCACTCCAAAAAACTACCAGAAGATGATCAAGGCCATCTCCGAGGTAACGGTTCACGACGCGACGGACACGGAGATCGACTTCTCCTGGACACTGGGATTCTCTGTCTTCGGCATCACCTCGCGCAACAGGATGACCTCCATCGACCAGGGAGTCTTGCTTGAAGGCATTGAAGGAGATCTCAAGGGCGCGAAATGGCGCTGGCAAATAGCGCCGGTCGAGGACAACAAGTCCGTCGTCGCGTACCACGGCTTCGCCCACATCGGGAAGTCCGCCTATATTCTGCAAAAAACGATCAATCGCGAACCGTACCTGGAGCACGGCCTGATGATAGGAACCAATATGGTCATGCTGGGCGCCATCCGCCGCGCCGTCGAGTAAATGCGTGTCCAATCAAGGCATCTTCCGGCTTTCGTCCTCGAACACGACCTCGGCTTACCTCACGTAATACCTCGCCCGTGTTCTGCGGGCGCGCACGAAATCTGTCTCAATTGGTCACGCATGCATTATTTTATTCCTCTACTTTTTTTAAAGAATCGGACAGGAGCTGCGCGGAGAGTGTAACCAGCGGGATGATGGCCGGATAGTTCATCCTGGTCGAGCCGACGATTCCGATATTGCCGAGGAAGCCGTCCTTCCCGAAAGGAGCCGCGATGAGGGCGCATCCGGTGAACTCCTCCCCCCCCTCGCTACCGATGATCACAAGGGGACCCCTGTCCGACTCGGCCGCCTGATCGAGGAGAGTCAGGATGCGCGCCTTCTCCTCCAGCCTGGACATCAGTTCCCGCAGGCTACCCTCCAGCTCCGGCTGCTCGATCAACTTGCTTCGCCCCTCAACCAGCAACTGCGAAACGCTGTCGCGACTGGACTCCAGCGCCGCCGAGCCGAGGGTTGCCGCCCGGTGCCGCAGGTCGTCGCATCTCTTCTTTGCGTCCACCATCTCGTCCCTCAACACGTGGCGAACCTCGTTCAGGGTGTGCCCGGCGGTCACCTCCTCCAGATAGTTGTGAATTCGCTCCAGCTCGCCCCGCTCTACCGGCTTGTCACATTTGAGATACGCGTTGTGCACGAGCCCCTCGCGGGTCACCACAACAGCAAGCAACCGGCTTCCCTCTATGGGAATGAACTTGAGTTGCGCAAGGATTGAGTCGGAAACCGCAGGGGTTATTACCAGCGCTGCCTGGGTAGAGAGATCGGACAGGAGTCTGACCATTTCTCTCCAGGATCCGGTTTCCGAGGGAATCAGGCCCCTGATGCTACCCCACAGCGCGTCGCGATCATCGGTATTCACGGAGACGCTCGGCTCCCGCAGGGCGTCCACGAACATGCGAAATGCACTATCTGTAGGTGTTCGCCCGGCCGAAACATGGGGCTGGATCAGTAACCCGATCAGGGTGAGATCTTGCAGTGTTCGTCGGATCGACGCCGGTGAAAGCTCTTTGAGCAAACCGGTGGAAAGGGACTTTGAGCTCACGGGTCGCCCGGTCTCCACATACTTTGCGATGGTCGCAAAAAGAACTTGTTTCTGGCGCTCATCGAGGGGCTCGCCGATTATCAGGTTCCTGCTCATTTTCACCTCGGCTTTCGCAACGGTACCCTTGACACCGGCATCGAAAGACTCATAACCAAAAGTATGGACCACAATTCAGAGTCCACCGAGAACTTTCTGCTCGATGGTCTCACGATTCTCTTGGCTGACGACGAGGAGCGTCTGCTTCAGATTCTCGTGATGATGATCGAGGAGCTCGGCGGAAAAGTAATCTCCGTGAACTCCTGCGAGGGAGCCCTGAGTATCTATGGGGAGCGGCGCGAAGAGATCGACGTGGTGATGCTCGACATGAGAATGAGAGGCATGAGCGGCGAGGCGGCCTTCGAGTCAATCATCTCCGACGACCCGGACGCGCGGATCATCCTGTCCTCGGGCGTCAGACCCCGCAATGAACTGCTGGATTCCCTCGCGGCGCACGGGTGCGCATTCATAGAGAAACCCTTCGACATGGACAAACTCGCCCAGACCGTCCTGTCCATCGTGCGAGCGGATTCCGATTCTCCTTCATAATGTCACCCTTGCGGGCGGTGTTGGCGCTTGCCATCCTGGGAGTCTCTTGCGGCGTCAATGAACCTGTCGCGCAAGAAGATCCGTACGCACTGTGGAAAGAGCAGCCCAATGAAAGAATCGTTTTCATGTCCAGGGCGGATTCGCCAGAAGGTGAATTGTACCTGCTGGAAAAGAACGGGCTTATAACCAGGCTGACCGACAACGACCGCCATGAAAACAATCCGGCCATCTCCTTCGACGGCAGCAGCGTGGCTTTCAACGGGGGCGATGAAGGTAATCAGTTGACCTGGGAGATATACACCCTCGATCTGACCACGGGGGAAGAAGCCCAACTTACCGACAATGATGTAATAGACGCCCACCCCGATTGGTCGCCAGACGGCGCCATGATCGTGTTCGGGTCCTTCAGGGACGCGGAGGGAAACCCTTTTAGCGCAGCAGATATCTATGTAATGGATAATAACGGAAGTGCGCTTGTGCAGCTTACGGATTCCTCATGGGAAAACAATGACCCCGAGTGGTCCCCTGATGGCACAATGATCGTCTTCAAATCGACACGAAATACACAGCAAGCCGGTCGGGAGGAAATCTACACCATGAACAGTGATGGATCTGACCCGCTGAGATTGACTACTACAAGCGGCTGGCAGTCTGATCACGATCCGAGCTGGAGTTTTGACAGCGATCAGATTCTTTTTACGCGGTTCGAAGGCAGCAGGATCTGGTTCGACACGGCCAGTTTCGCACAGGACTGGGAGGAACTCACTCCCTGGAATGTTCACCGTGTCGATCTGAGTGGAAACGTGGAGAGGCTGACCAATAGCACTGATACGGGTTGGGGAGTCACTCTTTTCTCCGCCGATGCGAGCCGGATACTATTCGGCGCGATAGATTGGATCACAGACAGCGACAATCATGTGATCGGCGGATACCATCGATTGATATTGATGAATCCTGATGGTTCAAACCAGCGTCGACTTTTTCCGGACGGCGAACACACCGGCACCCTGGAATACTTTGACTGGTGAAGACATTCCGGGGGGTAGTGTCAATCTGAAGGTCTATTATTAGCTACAGGTGCCGCCGCTACAGATCTGCCCCCCTGTGCAGGGAGGGCCGCCCCCACATCCCAGCGAACATACACATACCGCAGTGGAGAAATACGTGCCGTCACAGTTGTAACCCCCGCCGACGCCGCATCCTGCGGACGCATCGTTGTACGCGTTGAGGCACTCGCCGCCGTGATCTTCGCAGACCATGGTGCAAGAGTGGGACTGGCTATTGTATCCGATATGGCATTCCGTGGGGTTGGAATCGCAGTCGATGTATCCGTCGATGTCGGACGCTGTATATTGGGTCGCGCAAGTGACACTTCCCGTGTCGGTGTCCGTATCGGTGTCAGTATCGGAATCCGTGTCGGAGTCCGTGTCGGAGTCCGTGTCGGAGTCCGTGTCGGAGTCCGTGTCGGAGTCCGTGTCGGAGTCCGTGTCGGAGTCACCATCACCGTCCGCGTCACCGTCCGAATCCGCGTCGCCGGTCCCACCGTCCTCGGTGTCGTAGGGTAAAGGTGAATCGCTGCCGCAAGCAACCTGCAACAACCCGCTGGCGACCAGTAAAATCAACAAATATCGAATTTTCATATCGTCCTCCTTCGTACTACAAATTTATCGCAATTTTCGGCTGCGCGCTCTAATTTTTTTTCTCGTCCGGCTTTGAGGAAGGAACCCCGGGCTCGGTGTTCCGCTTTGCCGTTGGCGCCGGTCCCGTGAAGGTTGTTGGAGTCTGCTCCTGAATCGGCTTCGGCACCGGCTCCGGTGTGGGCTCTCGAACCGGCTCCGGTGTGGGCTCCGGTGAGAGCTCGGATGGAACAGGGGCACCGTTGCCGGTCTGTGAAAGTGAATCGATCACAGCGTGCTGGGAACTTCCGCCGGTACCTGTATCCTGCACGCTGGCATCCGTTCCGTCCGCCACCACCGGTGATCCTTCCTGGGGAGTCGAACTCGCGCTCAGCCCGGTGCTCTCTATCTGCCAGGGATACTTGATTCGCGCGTGATACATGCCGACCAGCGTATCCACGATGTTATTGGAGACGATGCGGAGATCTGCCAGGGTCAGCGAGGTTTCGTCCAGTTGCCCCTGGGAGAGCTTCGAGAACACTATCCTCTGCACGAGACTCTCGAAAGCTAACTTCTCCGGGTGATCCACCGTTCGGGCAGCCGCCTCGATTGCGTCGACAACCATGAGGATGCCCGTCTCCCGTGTGGTCGGTCGGTGCCCATGGTAACTGAAGTCCTCCTCGGTCAGATTCTGTGAGTTTCCGTCCGCCAGGTTCTTGTGCCAGAAGAACTCCAGAAGCCCCGTGCCATGATGGCTGTAGGCAAATTCAATGACATCCTCGGGCACCACTTCATCTCTCAACATGTTGGTGCCCTCCACCACGTGCTGAAAGATCGCCCGGGCCGAGTCGTGAGGGCTCAGCTTGTCGTGGGGGTTCTCGCCGCCGCCCTGGTTCTCGATGAAATATTCCGGACGGAGGCTCTTTCCGACGTCGTGGTAATAGGCGCCGACTCGGACCAGGAGAGCGTTCCCGCCGATGGCATGGGTTGCCGCCTCCGCCAGGTTGGCCATGGCCCGGCTGTGCTCCCATGTGCTCGGAGCGTTTTCCCTCAACCTGGTCAGCAACGGATGATCCAGGTCTTGCAAATCCAGGAGCCTTCCCCGGGAGACCTCGTCCACCATCAGGCCTATGATGGGAGCGAATAGCATGGCCACCAGACCGGAACCGATACCGGAGAACAGAGCGGCCAGCCAGATGGAGTACCTGGGATCCACATGCTCCGTCATGTCGTCGTAAATATCGAGCGTTCCCGAAAATACCAGGGTGATGACCAGCGTGGATACGACCGCGACCCATGCGGCCATGGCGCCCGCCTTGACGAGTACGCGGGTTCTTCGACGCGAGCCGAGCACCACAACCGAGGCCACGCCCGTCATCAGGTAGATGAGGAAGAGGCCCACGTCGTAGTTCACCAACGACGAGGCGACAATGGCAGCCGCGAAGGCCACGCAGAACGACAGTCGCCTGCCGAGATAATAGGTCGCCAACAGCGGCACCATGGCCACCGGAAGGATCTGGGCGGGCAGGCCCGTGAACAGGAGAATAGCTTTCGAGCCCATCGCCATGACGGTGAGGATCACGAAGACGGCAACCTGGCACCTGAACCACCGGGCACGGCCCATCACCTCCCGACGCATGTAGGCGCTCAGGAGCAGTCCGACGACCAAAAACAGTGCAAAGGACCCGAGTAGTCTCGTGGGCCTGATGGGCCGTCGTGCCGCCTCGAAAGCATGCAGAACCTTGGAACACTCGGTCCCCGCTGAAACCTTGGCCCCCCGTGGAAAGACGTTCGGACAGGTGGAGGATGCGGTGGCGAGATAGTGAACCTCGTTGCGCAACATTGTAATGCGAAAGTAATTACCGGGCAGCCTCACCGTGACGGGAGCCTCGACGCCATCCTTCACCTCCGAGGATGGAACCCACAGCTCCACGGATTGTGTGCAGACCCACAGAACCGCAAAAACGAGGGCGAGCACCGTTCCGGAAAAGACAGATGTGTAGGTTCTGGTTCTCAGGTTCCTCATCAATGGTCGCTGTGTCCGGTCGTCTCTGGTGTCGGATGAATACTCCGAAAACGAGATCATCTCCGCTGCCATGGAAAAACGCAAGTGGAAGTCAAGGAAATGAACACATCGTTTAATGAACAAGTCTCAGTAAAACGGAGTATATGATGACTATGTTTGGAACTCTGATGCTCATATTGATCTCCTCCGGGCCCGGCCCGCTCGGTGTGCAAGACACCGACGATGTCAAACCCGCGAACTCCCAGGCAGTGGATGACTCGACCACGCCTGCCACGGAGGCCGCCGCAGAGGCACTATCCACGCCGGAGGTGAAAAAAAAGAGCAAGAAAAAGAGCAAGAAAAAGAGACGACGAAAGCATCGATGCCGAGCCAACTCATCGCCCCAATACAAAAAAATGGTACGAAACTGGCGAAGGGTGCCAAAGATCCCCAAACCTCGGTGGAGAGCCGGTTACCGCGATCTGACCATGTACTCGGTCAATCTCGGGGAACGCATCCGGATTTTTCCCTTCGAGCCGGACGGATCTCTCGATCCGGAGGCGGTCGCCCAGATCGAGCACCTGATGCGCGACAAGAACACACACGCAACACATCCCATCCACCCCAGGTTGATCAAGCTCCTGTACAAGCTGGCCGACAGATTCAAAGCCCGTCAGATCAACGTCATCTCCGGCTATCGAGAGAGCAGAAACAGTGGGGCCGAAAGCCACCACACCGACGGAACAGCCGTGGACATCATGCTTCCGGGAATCAAGTTGCCGGGGGTGGCGAAAGTGGCCAGGAGGTTCGGACACGTTGGCGTCGGCTACTACCCCACCTCCGGCTTCATACATCTGGACGTACGCGACAAGCGATCCTTCTTCTGGGCCGACCGCTCGGGTCCGGGGCAATCGGGCTGCCTGCGACAGATAATGCGCAAGAGCGCGTTCCAGTTCGACGCAAAATGGAGGCCGAAGCACGACGAGCCGAAGCTCAGAAAGAACAAGAAGGGTAAGCTGCTCGGCGCCCTGCCGAAGGAGGAGCCACCCGACGAGGGCGAGGAACCGTCAGTGGACACCGACACCAACGATGGATCCGAGGAGCCGAAAAAATAATCGTGGAGATCGCGTGATTCGACGTCTTTCGCCGTGCTATGATTGCGCCATGAGATTTGCGCTCATCATCGTTCTCGCCCTGGCTTCCTCGGCGGTTTTTGCGGCTCTCCTCGGCTGCGCCGACGAAATGGAGGCCATAAGCCAGGTAAGCAAGTTCCGAGTACTCGGAATCCAGGCGGATCCGCCGGAGCTTGCCCCCGGCGAGTCCACGCAGATGCGGGCCCTGTTCGCCGATCCACAGGAGTTGGGCGTAACGGTCATGTGGTTCCCCATGGAGGGGCTCATCACCCCCAGCTCCATGACGAGTTCCCAGATGGATCTCGTCTGGTTCCCGGCCGTCACCCAGGTGACAAACGGGATAGCAAGCTACGGATCGAACATCGCGGTCCCACCTGACTACCTGGATGATTTGCGCAAAGACAAGTGCTCCGACGACGGCGTCGAAGCCGACGAGAACTGGAGAGAAGACCCGGCATGCAAGAGAACCGTCACAATGCTTGTTCTCGCGTGCGCCGGGGGCGAGATCGATCCCCAGATCACCTCGGCTATCGGTATGTTACAAACCGCTCTGGCACAGTTTCTTGTCGAAGATATCACTCAGCAGGAGCTGGAGACCATCATCACCGACACCTTCGTGGTCCTGCAAGAGACCCTCGGCTCATTCGAAGAGATGAGCGACATTGAAACCCTGTGCCAGGGTGAAAACGTGGAGACCATCATCTCCACGAAAACCTTCGGGGTTTCCCTGTCGGACCACAAGAACGCCGTACCTCAGATCGACAGCCTCTCCTTGAAAATCGGCGACACATGGACCGTCACCCCCCCCTGGACCGAGCCCGGCGAACCTCCCGTCTTCACCTGTGACGGCGAAAACGGCTGCCGCGACGGAGCCGAAATCCAGGCCTTCCTTACCCCTGACAGCTTCCAGACCTATACAAAAAAAGAATTCGAGGCGTGGAAAACCGTGGACGAACGGACCTACATTTCATGGTTCACGGACGGGGGAAACTTCGACGCCGACCGCTCGGGCAACAATGGAGAAGCCGACGACCCCTTCGAAGTCACCTGGATACCACCCATGGAGGGCGGCGTGTTCACCCTCTGGGCCGTGTCCCACGACATTCGCGGCGGGGTCGACTGGAAAAGGTACACCATCAGCGCCCTGGTCCCCTGACGCGACCGACGGGATGTCAGATCTGCTGGCTCCAGGAGGTGGCGCCCTCCTGTGCGGTCAACTCGCCCTTGCAGGTGATAACCCCTTCTCCGCTGCTCACCCAGAACTCGAGCATGTCGACGGACTCCCCGGGCCCGAGGAAGGGCACCCGAACCTCGTGACTCTCCTCGCTACCTCCCTGCGATACGACGAGCTTGATGTTCACATTGTGCCAGGCAAAGAAGTTGGTGTTCTTGACCAAAAAGTCATCGTACAGCCAGTCGGGCGTCATCACGCACCTGGGCCGAATTGTGAAGAACTCCCGCTGAAAAAAATCCGTGGAAAACTCTTTCTCTTTTTGCAGCCGGCGAAAATCGATCCCCTCTTGATTGGACGCCACCCACAGGTAGTTTTCGATGGCCTCGTGGATCTTGGGGGTCTGTGTCGGATCGTCGTTGTAGTGTTTTGCCAGAAACGTTGCCAGGTAGACGGTCGGCCTTCGGTCCAGCATGGTCTGCAGATCGAGCCTGGGCTGTACCATTTCGGGTTCCACCTTTGGAATAGAGGCCAGTTGCTTCTTGACTTTGGGCAGGCGTCCCTTCGCCGTGCCCGCCGCGCGGGTTTCGGGGTATGTGAGGATGACTTTGTCGTAAATCACCATGGCCGCTTCGTTTCGGCCTATGGCCTCCTGCTCCTGGGCCATGCTAAGGAACTCCGCAGCCCGGTTCTCGTCGTTGTTGGGACGGTACGAGATGAAATAGAGCAGCGCGAAAAAGACGATATTGCCCACCACGATGAGGCCGTACTTCTCCCAGGACAGCACAATCATCGCCTTTGACGGATACATTCGCATGGAGGTGAGTGTATCTGTTCTTTTGTAGAAGTGCCTGTATAATCCACGATCATGGATGTTCAATGCGAGAAATGTAAAACAGAGTATTCGTTGGACGAAACTCTGGTGAGCCCGTCGGGCACCTCGGTGCGGTGCACGACCTGCGGTCATGTTTTCAAGGCCTTCCCCCCCTCGGCTGCGGGAACCAACGAAACATGGAATCTTCGACAGGTGGACGGATCGACCTTTCCTTTCGATCGTATAGCGACCCTTCAGGACTGGATCGCAGGCAGCAAGGTCAGTCCCAACGACCAGGTACGCAAGGGAAACGGCGAATGGAAACGCCTCGGTGATATCGCTGAGATGAAATCGTTCTTCGACGCGGCCCAGGCGTCGAGGGCAATACGACCGGGTACACGCCCGGTCGCGGCAGGATATCCTAACACGCCGGACGCCCAGGCACACCAGGCGACCATGCGGCAGCCGGCAATCGAATCCCGCACGTCTACCGCCGAATTCGCCAAACCGGCCACGGTGCCATTCGCAGCGTCCCCCTCTGTTGCTCCCCCCATGGCCCGGCCTGTGGTTCAGGAGGTGGTCAGCTACGCGCCGTCCGCTGCATCGGAAGACATATCCAACGCCGCAACGCTCATCCAATCGCCGTCGCCGTCGCCGTCGACCCGCGTCTCCTCGTCGGAGCCGACACAACAGGCTATTCAGGTTCCGTCCACTGCGCAGGTTCCGTCCATGGTCGATACACAACAACTCACACATTCCATGGCTCCCGCAGTTGCGCCCGCAGGTCCCGATCAACACGAACCGGACCTCTCACAGATTCCCACTTCTTCGGACAGCGCACACTGGGAGGCCGGCCAGCCCGTTACTACCGAAGGACCCGCATGGGTGCGAAAGGATTCTCACATTCCTGCGGCCATCGAGGAAGAGTTCAAACAGGCACGCCCCGGCCCGAAACGAAAGGTCGGACGATGGATTGTGCTCGTGGTAGTTCTGGCCCTGGTGGGAGGCGCATTTTACATGTTCATGTATCAGCGCCCAACGGTGGATAATCTGCTCGGCGGCATGATCAGCAAGTCCGACGATGGCCGGCACAAGACTTTTTACCTCAAAGGACGCGAGAGCTTCCTGCTCGACACCGAATCGGCGTTCACACAAGCAGACCGTGAGTACTACCAGGCCCTCGCCCTCAAGGAGAACGACGCGCTCACTCTGGCCGCCCTCGCCCAGATGTACTCGATCTGGGCGCAGTACTACCTGGATCGGGAGATCGACGCCAACGTTGACGCCATGGCACTGGCCGCCAAAACCGAAGGAGCGCAACCCGATCTCAAAGAAGCCGAGCGCTTGCACATGGAATTCGAGACCAGGCTGTCAGAGGCCAGGCGCTGGTCAGATCAGGCGCTCAAGGCGGACCCGGAACTTGCCGAGGCCCACCTGGCATCGGCGGATCTTCACCGGCTTTCCGGCGATCTCGAAAAGGCTTCGAAGCACCTCGAAAAAGGCCGTTCCGCGCAGAACGCCGTGGAGGCCGACTACTTCGCAGCGATGATCGCTATCGACAAGAAGGCCGATTCTTCGAAGGTGCTCAAAATACTCGCGCCCGTGACCGCCGACGAACACATGCTCTGCGCCCTCTACCGTGAGGCGAGGGTTCTGGCATCCGAGGTGAAAAATGAGAAGGCGTCAAAGCGCCTGGCCAGGCTCCTTCGCCTGAACTCGGATCACAAGCGCGCTCGCGAGCTTCAGGCCCGGATCGACGCCGGCCTGCCGGTACTGCTGCACACCGGGGACACACCCGACGAGGAACCGACAGAGGATGGGGATCCGGAAGAGGTTGGCGACACGGACACCGGCGAGGCTGTCGCAACAGACGGCGACACCAAGATCGCCGCGACCCAGCCGGTCCTTCCCGGTGCGCAAAAGGGAGCCGGGGTCTCCACCGGGGGCAGCACCGAATCGTTGCTGATGCGAGCTTCGAAACTACAGCAAAACGGCAATACCGGTGGCGCCACCGATCTCTTCGAGGCGGTTCTCACGCGCTCCCCCGGCAACATCGAGGCGCTCTCCGGCCTGGCCTACTGTTACCTGGACCGCGGGTCGAAGGGACAGGCCATCGCCCACTTCAGACGTGCGCTCAAAGTCAACCCCTCGTATGGACCGGCCATCATCGGCCTGGCCGAGACCTACAAGGCCCAGGGGCAAAAAGATCAGGCGCTCACCTGGTACAAGAAATATCTCTCAATGAACCCGTCGGGTCGCCATGCCACCATGGCAAAGAGAAATATCGAGCAGCTCGAACAGGCACTGGGATCCGCTGCAAGCACCGGAGATTCCCCACCCGCCGAAAAACCGGCGGAGCCCACCGCCCCCCCGGAGGATCAACCACCTTCGAGCCCAAATCCATACACCCCGGCAGGTGACACCAAACCCCCGGCAGCGCCGAAGCAGCCGACGCCCGGCCCGGACGCGCCACCTGCTTCGGATGAAGCACCCGAACAGCCGTACTAATCGGAGGATCTGACAATGCCCAGTTCGTTTACGCGGAGCCTTTTCCCGACCGTTGTTCTTCTCGCGACCATTGCCGGTTGCGATCTGGACGGCGAAGATCCCTCGATCGCTCAGGGAGCCGCCGGTCCCGTGGCGGTCCTTCTCCAGATCGACGGAGAGATCCCCAGCTTTCCCAACCCGGTCAGCTTTCTGACCTCCACGGCCATGAGCCAGTACAAACTGGAAGATCTCCTGAACCGCGCCTCAAAGGACGTTCAGGTGCAGGAGGTCATTGTCCATTTCCTGGCGCCGCAGATCGGTTGGGCACGCGCCGGTGAGATCGGGGATGCGATCTCCAGATTCAGGGAGTCCGGCAAACCGATCACGTGCCACCTGGAAGAAGCGGACAACCTGACATACTGGATGGCGTCGAGAAGTTGTTCCAAAATCGCCATTGCACCCGCAGGAGGGATCGATCTCATCGGGCTCTCCCTCGAGGCGATCTTCCTCAAGGACCTGCTCGACTCCATGGGCGTAACCGCCGATATTCTCCACGAGGGAAAGTACAAGGACGCCGCAGACTCGCTTACTCGCAACGACATGTCGCCCGAATCCAGGGAGGCCATGGAGAGCCTGCTGGGCGAACTGCACGAAAACCTCGTCGCCGGGATAGCTTCTGGGAGGAAACTGGACAGGAAAAAGGTTAGCGAACTCATCGACGGGGGTCCATACACCGCCTCAAAATCAGTAAAGATCGGCCTCGCTGACGAGATGACCACTATCGGAGCCCTGCTCGCGACCATGGAGGATAAATACCCCGGCGGCGTACAGGATGAGTACGGCAAGGAGCCCCCAAAGCCCCTGTCCTTCACCGACCTGGTAGGCCTTCTCGGAGGGCAAACCGATGGCGCGGACAAGCAACCGGCCCATCCTCGAATCGCCGTCATACCTGCCATCGGCCCCATCGTCGGAGGATCGAGCAAGGACGATCTACTGGGAAGCATGGATGTCATCAGCGACATGGACCTTGTGACCACCCTGAGCGAAGCGACTCGCGATGATTCAATCAAGGCCGTCGTCCTCCGCATCGACAGCCCCGGAGGAAGCGCCCTGGCCTCGGACAACATATGGGAAGCCGTGCGGTCGCTGTCCGAGAAGAAACCCGTTGTAGTCTCAATGGGGGATGTGGCCGCCTCCGGTGGCTATTACATCGCCAGCGCTGCCACGGAAATCTACGCGTCCGGATCTACCCTGACAGGTTCCATCGGAGTAGTCGGGGGCAAGGTGGTCCTGGCTGGCGCCATGGAGAAGCTCGGCGTACACACTCAGACTCTCTCCAGGGGACAGCGAGCCACAATGGCCAGCCCGTTTCGCCCGTTCAATGAGGAGGAGCGTTCGGCGGTGGCCAGGTTGATGAAAAGCACATACGACATCTTCATCGATCGTGTGGTCACCGGTCGCAAGCTCGATCGCTCGGCAGTACTCGCAGCAGCACAGGGAAGGGTCTGGACGGGATCCCAGGCTCTCTCTAAGGGGCTCATCGACAAGGTGGGCACCTTCCACGACGCGATTGAGCGGGCGCGAAAACTGGCCGGCTTACCCTCTGCGCCCGTGGAGATGCACCCCAAACCCAAGAGCTTCATGGAGATCCTGAGCGAGCAGATCTCCGATCAGCAAAACGTCTTTTTGTCCACGACCCACCGTTTCCCGGCCGGGAGGAACGCCCTCGTGCTGGCATCCCTGCTGCAGAGACAAAAGGTGCTGACTTTCTCCCCTGTCTTCTTTGAGGTCCGATAGGCGCCATGTCCACTTTCCTCCCGTTTTCCCTCGAGGGAGTCGGCATTCACACGGGCCGCCCGTGCCGGACATCGATCACGCCGACAACCCCGGGAGACGGGATCGTCTTCGCCACAGCAACCGGCGATATTCCGGCCGTGGCGAGCGCGATAGATCCTCACTCGATCCGGGCTACCAACCTGGTTTACGGGTCTTCGAGGGTTGGCATGGTGGAGCATCTCCTGGCGGCCCTTCTCTGGTACGGGGTGAACGACGCCAGGGTAGACGTGGAAGGTCCGGAGATACCAATCCTGGACGGAAGCGCGCTGCCCTGGGTTAACGCCCTCGTCAATGCCGGCGCACATCCATCGCCACGCTTCGTGGAGATCGACGCCGAAACAGAGATCGTGCACGGCGACTCCGTGGCGCGCATCTCTCCTGCGCAAGAACTGTCCGTGAGCATATTTCTTCAGTACGACGAGATTGAAATAGGATCCCGGCAAATGGTCTTTACGCCCACGGTAGACGATTTCATGGAGATCCTGGCGCCGGCGCGCACGTTCGCCATGGAAGGTGAGGTCGAGCAGATCCTCGCGTCCGGATTGGGGCTCGGAGGGAGCCTTGAAAACGCGTTGATAATTGGAAAATCCGGCCCCCTCAATCCCGGTGGTTTTCGCTTCGACAACGAACCGGTGCATCACAAAATGCTGGACGTGATCGGGGATCTTGCCCTTCTGGGAGGGCTGCCCCTGGCGCGACTCGAAATCGTCCGCCCGGGTCACCGGATCATGCACGAACTCGTACGCCGCGTTGCCCCCAAAACAGCGTCGTGATCCTCACCCATACCTCCCCATCGCTTCGGTTCTGATGAACGGAATCCTCAAGATCGACGGTGCGAAACGATAAAGGGATCTTCCGATCCACGGAATCGAAAGGACGTCGTGGGTTCGCCTGTGACGGGCGGCGATCCGCGGGATCTCCTTGGAGCGATAGGAAGGATCTATAATTTCCCGGGCAACCTCGCGGCCGGATATCAGCGCGCTCGTTATTCCCTCCCCGGTGACCGGCGAGGCCAGACCGGCGGCGTCACCGGCCAAAAAGACATTCTTGAAACGGTGACCGGCGTATCCGCACCCGATGGTGCCGCACTGGACCCTGCCGTCGTTTTTACTCACGCCGAGCTCCTCGATCCACGAGAAGAACGAAGCCCTGAGATCCCCCGCGCTCAAAGAGGCGTTCGATGCACCGCAGCCCAGCCGAACACCGTCAACTGTTGGAAAGATCCACGCGTACCCGGAGCCGAAGAGTCGATGATCGAAACGGACGGTCACAGCTTCTTTTTCGATCGTCTCGCAGGCCCGATGCCCGGCCGGAAGCGTTACCTGCCAGGCCCTCACGACAAGCCCGGAGGGGATACCAAGAAGCCTGCGAATCCGTGACGATGCACCGTCGGCGCCGATCAGAACGTCGCACTTGAAAGATCCTCCATCGGTCCTGACTTTGCCCGTGGAAAATCCCGTGAACCGCTCTTTGAACCTGACGTCACAACCGATATCTCTGAGTTCGTCGATCCGGGCAGCCTGCCATTTTTGCCGATCCAGCACCACCACGAACGGCCCGCCGGTTTCGACGGAATTGCCGCCGACAACCAGCCTGTGAAAAGCCCGGGCGTGGTCGGGAACACGGCCCGAATCGATCCCGGCGAGTTCCCAGGCATCCTCCGTGAGTCCTCCTCCGCAGGCCTTGCCCCCCGGTTGTGCGCTTCGATCGAGCAGAACCACTTTGCAGCCGTTCTTGAGAAGCTCCGTGGCGCAGGAGATTCCCGCCGGACCGGCTCCGACGATGCAAACATCATTCATGGATGAGAAGGACTTAAGGAACGCGATCTAAAGCGTACAACCGAGCAGGGAAGCGTGTGCCAAACAGGCGTCGATGTTGTCGGCAGAGCCTCCACCGCAGTAATCGGTGTTGATCTCCTTGCAGGACAGGCCTTCCCTGATCATGGGGCAGCAGTTGGGATCTGCGGAGTGCGGGTTTTCATCGTCATCTTCGACGCTCACGTTGTCGCAGTCCCAGATGCCGTTTCCGTCGTTGTCCAGCTCGTCGGTGCACGCCTTCTCGGAGTCCTCCTGGCAGTTCGGATCCTCGAATGAGAACTGCTGCAGGCACTGCACGGAGATGGAGAGCTGTTTGGCGGCATCCTCGGCTTTCGGGGTAAGCTGGACCATGTACTTGCAAGTGCCGGTGCACGCGTCGGCGCCGCCGCAGCACTGGCAGGACTGGCAATCTTCATCATCGCAGTCCACATCGCCGTCGCCGTCGTTGTCTTCACCGTCCTCGCACGCGTCCTTGAAGTTCTCGACGCCGAGATTCTCACAGTAGAACCAGCCAAATTCGTCGGCCAGGCCGGCCCAGTCGAAGTTCTCATCGCCGCAATCCTTGGGCGCCGTGAGCTTGGGCATGCGGCAGTATACGAAGGTGCGCTCAACCTCGTCGTCTTCTTCTTCTTCGATGACGACCGGCTCGTCGTCATCGAAATCGCCGGGACAATCGTCGCCTTTCGGGTTGATGTACTCGACCACCACATCGCATTTGGCCTGCTGAGTGGCGGGATCCCAGTCGAGGGGTTTCTCGTAGCAGGTACCTGCCAGGTTGGACGCGATGAGACGCGCGATCTCCTCCATGGCAGGGCCCCAGTCAGCCTGGCAAATGGAGTAGACAAAACTCATTTGTCCAAACTCTTCGTTGGCCAGCTTGACGTAGCGACGTCCCGGTTGAGCCTGGGTCACGGTGCCGCGGGTACAGGCGTTCTCGAAGTACCAGGTGTCGGTGCCCGCGCTGTTTTCCTTGATCACAGGAACAAGTTCCATGTCGGGATGATCGAGACAATCGCCAATGGCGTCCCCGGTGCCCTGACAGGCATCACCATCATCGGGCACGCCGATGATGGCCGCGAAGATCACGCTATTGGGAGAGGCTTTGAACCCTGTGTACGTGGTGTAGTAATGCTCAATGTCGTACAAGTAGTCTGGATTTTCGCCGCAAGCGATGTTCTTTTCGGAGATGCCGCTCTCGTCCTGAATTTCATCGCTGGCGAACATGGCAGGACCGTCCTCCATGGAGCAGTCGGACTCGTCGCTGACAATCAGGATGGCCAGGAGGGACTCATCTCGAACGAAGGCCTCCTGGTCGGACCGGCTCAGCGCCGCCGCGGCGGACTGAAGCTGCTGCTCGAAACCGCAGCCGG